>JAFUTN010000030.1 GCA_017484225.1 Alphaproteobacteria bacterium | reverse complement strand
CTTGACGCAGCGGCGAAGTGAAACGAAGCCAATCGGCGCCTCTCCGCCAATAACACAAAAGGGTTACCGAAAGGTAGCCCTTTTTGTTATTTAAGGCGGAACAGAGATTTGAACTCTGGAGAAAGAGTTTGACAAGGAAAGTAAGCCAGACGGAAGTATGGCGTTCGCCGAAAGGCGATACTTGACGCAGCGGCGAAGTGAAACGAAGCCAATCGGCGCCTCTCCGCCAATAACACAAAAGGGTTACCGAAAGGTAGCCCTTTTTGTTATTTAAGGCGGAACAGAGATTTGAACTCTGGGGAATAAATCTTTACAAATTGCAATTTTCATTTATACTTTAAGGCAGAACATAAAAATGGTGTTCTGAGGTGTGGAAACCTCTCACAAACAAAAACTTATGCGTTTTTCAGTCATTTGAGTATGGCTGGAAGGCGGCGTAATAGAGGCTATTTAATAGTTAAATAAGCCGCACTAAGTTTGTGTAGTTTCCAACTTCCAGCCACCTGTTATGGTGGTATTTTTTTTGTTTTTTGGAAGGAGATTAATAATGAATAGAAAAATTTTAGTGCTGAGCGTTATTGCCGGAATTATTATAGATATTAATGAGGCAAAATCAGTCTTAACAATGTATGAAAATAATACCACAAACTGTGGTGCGGCCTATCATGGAGTGTGCGCAATATGTACTTATGATCCCAATACAGGTTATGTGAACGGATGTTCTTGTTCCAGAGCTGATGGCGGAAATGTGAACAGCAAAGGAGAATGTGTAATATGCTCATCATCATATGGATATTATTTTAGTTCTGAAGCTGATAAATGCGTGCAACGGTGTGGTGCTAAATATATGGCATGCATAGCGTGTGAGTATGATAAAGGTGAGCCTGTGAAATGCTTAAAAATTTCCTGTGGTTATCTTGGACCATGTACCGAATGTGGCAATGAAAACACACTATATTATTGCACAAAATGTGTTTCAGGATATAAAGCCAAAAACGGCTCGTGTATAAGTGGCAGTTGTGGTGAAGGATATGTGGACGGTGACGGAGTATGCTATAAAATTCCGGAAGGATGTTCTTCTGTCAGTGCCAAAGATGGTTCATGCGAAGAGTGCAATAGCGGCTATTCCTTGGATGAAAATGATAATTGCACAGAATGTAATAAGGAAGGTTATAAAGAAATTGACGGTTATTGTAACCGTATTCGCTATACCTTGCCGGAAGCTGATGATGCAACAAGTGACGACTATGAGAATATGATTGAGTGGATTTTTGAATAAAAAAATAACGACCGCTAAGCATAATTTTTTGCGGTCGTTTCCTTTTTTATTTATTTCAGTTTGTTGTCAACTCAACATAAATCTCATGTGCTGATTTGCTTTTGCGAATCCTTTTGCAAACTTCGTCATTTTCCAGAACTCTGGAAAAAGCCGATAACATTTGTAAGTGGTCTTCGCCGCTGTTTTCCGGAGAAATTAAACAGGCAACCAAATCAACGGATTTACCGTCAACCGATTCAAAATCCAACGCCTTATTTAATCTGGCAAAAACAGCAATAACAGTCTTGATTCCTTCAATTCTGGCATGAGGAAAAGCAACTCCTTTGCCGTATCCGGTAGAACCCAAGTTTTCGCGCTCCAAAAGAGCTTCAAAAACCAGAGATGCATCCAAATCTGATGACGCGGAAACGGTATCTGCAAGCTTTTTGATTAACTGACGCTTGTTTTCTGCATCTACATCAACCAAAACCGTTTTTTCATTCAATATATCTGAAATATTCATCATAAAAGCCTTTTAGGACAGCCTTAAATTATTCGGCAGGTTCTACCCAACCGATATTGCCGTCTTTGCGACGATAAACCATACTGATACGGTTATTTGCGCTGTTTCTGAACATTAAAGCACATTCATCTGCCAAATCCATATACATCACTGCTTCGCTGACTGTGCAAACTTTGATATTTGCATCTGTTTCGGCAATAGTTAACGGCGCGCTTTCGTCAATACTCATTTCGTCTTCGGTTTCTGTCAGCGGAAATACTGCTTCATGAGCCATTTCTACCAAACCGGTTTTGCCTTTATGGTCATTTAATTTTGTTTTTTGGCGGCGCAAACGAGTGGAAATGTGTTCATTGGCGTTGTCAAAAGCAGAATACGGATCAGCTGCAATACCTGTTCCTTTTAAAACGATATTGCGAGCCGGATGCACCGTAACTTCGGCGCGAAAATCTTCGCCGTCTTTTGAAAATGCAACACTGCAACTAATCGGTGCGCTGAAATATTTGCTGGTAGAAGCATTAATTCCTTCTTCAACACGCGCACGCAATTTATCACTGATATCAACTTGTTTTCCTGACAATGTAATTTTCATAATTTACCTCTTTTTTTGTTGGTTAAATGGCACTATCGCCGTTCAAGTTTATTCTGCCGTTATAGTATATCATATTTAAGCAAAAGTAAACAGATTGTTTTTTTATCGCGAAAAATTGTCGCCCAGATATACTTTGCGGACTTCTTCATTATCCACAATCTCTTTCGGAGTTCCTTCCATTAAAACCGTTCCGTTATGTAATATATATGCTCGGTCTATAATATCCAAGGTTTCTCTGACATTGTGGTCGGTAATCAATACTCCGAGACCGCGGTTTTTAAGTTGTCCGACAAGCGATCTGATTTCTCCTACGGCAATCGGATCAATACCGGCAAGCGGTTCATCCAGCAAAATAAAACTCGGATTGCTTGCTAATGCGCGAGCTATTTCCAAACGTCTTCTTTCTCCGCCTGAGAGGGCCAGTGCCGGAGATTTGCGCAGATGGGCAATGGAGAATTCATTTAACAACTCTTCCAGTTTTTGTTCACGGATATTTTCATTATCGGTTACTACTTCCAATACTGCCTTAATATTGTCTTCTACGCTCAATGTGCGGAAAATTGAGGCTTCTTGCGGCAAATATCCTATTCCCATTCTGGAACGTTTATACATCGGCATGTCGGTAATATCTTGCCCGTCAATATAAACGTCGCCGTAATCCGGAGTGATTAGACCGGTGACGCAATAAAAACAAGTTGTTTTTCCGGCTCCGTTCGGCCCTAAAAGACCGACAGCTTCCCCGCGTTTAACGTGCAGAGAAACATTTTTCAATACGGTCCGCTTTTTATAACGTTTACCGATATTAAATATTTCCAATACGGAATCGTTGTCTTTTTGCGCTTTTCTCATATTAATCCTTTCTTTGGTTATAAAAAGTCCCATGTATTCTGCCGTTGCCGCTTTTTTCTTTTTTGTCGGCAACAATAGTGCTTACGGATGTTTTCAGGTCCGTATGAGCATGAGTCCCTTTTATAAAGTTTCCGTTTTGTTCAATGGTTACATTACCGGTTAAGTCAACAACCTGCTTGGCGGCATCATAAAAACCTTTGTCACCGGTTGCGGTTCCTTTATCGGTTTTGATTGTAACTTTACCGAACAATTCGGCATTTTGAGTTAAAGTGTGATAAACGGATTTTTGGGCATAAGCCTTGCCTTTTTCACTTGTTATTACGGTATTACCTTGCAAAACTATTCTGTTTTTTGCGGCTTCGTAGTGAGCTTGTTTGCCGGTTGCGGTTCCGCGGTCGGAAACAATCTTGACATTGCCGAAAGCATCAGCACTTTTTACCTCTTTTTTGCCGTTACCTTCAAAATAGGCAATCAATTTGTCTGCCGATATTGTTTGTCCGTTTGTTTGTTTTAATACAACATTTTCGTAAGCTTCAAGCTTGTTCTCATTTTGGAAAATCTTGGTTTCTTTGCTTGAAGACAGATTACCTTTATCTGTTTTTATGTTGTTTTTGCCTTTTAGGGTTAAAACAGAAATATCTTTCTGAAAAGTAAACCCCTGAGCCTGCATTGTTCCCCAATCGCCGACGGCAAAAATATCTTTTACACCGTAACCGTAATCATCATTGAAATTGTAAAAAGCTTCTTCTGTTGTGATGACGGTGTTTTTTTCACCCAAAGCCTCAACACTGTTTATTAATTGCAGGAGATTGTTTTCTCGGTTAAACAGCCCGTCTTTTGAGGTAATGTTTACAATGCCGTTATCTGTCGGAATTTCGGCACGGGGGGTGATTATCTTTAATTCATCTGCGCCGGGAGCGGCTTCATCAACCGAATCGGCCCACACGGTAGCCACACGATTTTTTTTATCTGTTGAAGTAATGACAGATTCTTCAATGTGGAGTTTTTCTATTTCGCTTTTTTTCGGCAGGGTTACGGTGTCACCGAAATCTATTTTTTTCCTGATATTCGGCGCAACAATCATTATGCCCAAAAGAGCGGCGGCAAGGCAGGGAAAACCGAGCTTGATAAAGCGGTAACCAAAAGATTTTTCGCTTTTATTGTCGTTGTCAATCCGAGATATCTGCGATTTACCTTCAAAAAACGAATCTATTTTTTTGGAATCAAACATATATCAGCTGACTCCGGCACGCAAGCAATCGTGGATATGAATGATTCCAACCGGTTTTTTGTCTTTAACAACAAAAAGATTGGTAATACCTCTTCCGGTATTATTCATAATGTTGACTGCTTCGGCAATCAAAATATCGCCGCTGATTACACGCGGATTTTTAGTCATTACGTTGGACACTTTTTCCGTAATCAAATCAGGCGACATCCAACGGCGCAAATCACCATCCGTAATCATTCCTATAAGTTCACCGTTTTTGTTAACGATTCCTACGCAGCCGAGCATTTTTTCCGACATTGTCATTAAGGCGTCTTGCATAATTGCATCTTCTTTAATGAGAGGCATCTCATCACCAGTGTGCATAATATCTGACACGTGTCGCAAAATTGAACCGAGTTTTCCTCCCGGATGACGCAGGCGGAAATCATTTTCGGTAAATCCTTTTCTGACCATTAAATCGGCAGCTAAAACATCTCCCAAAACCAAAGTTGATGTTGTGGATGACATTGGAGCCAAGCCCAGCGGACAAGCCTCTTTGTTTTGCGGCAACTTCAAGACCAAATCGCAATTTTTGCCGAGAGAACTTTCCGGATTTTTGGTTATGGCAATCAAAGGAATGGAAAAACGGCGGCAATATACCAAGATATCCGATAATTCTTTTGATTCTCCGCTGTTTGATATGGCTAACACAACGTCACCGGTTGTTACCATGCCTAAATCACCGTGGCTTGCTTCTCCCGGATGCAGAAAAAATGACGGAGTTCCGGTTGACGCAAGAGTTGCGGCAATTTTTCTGGCAATATGACCGGATTTTCCCATACCGGTAATAATTACCCGTCCTTTTGTGTTTTGCATGATATCAACAGCTTTGCTCAATGTTTCGTCCAAGCTGTTTTCCAAAGATTTAAGAGCTTCAATCTCACCTTCAATAGTATTAATAGCAACTTTTATGTCTGGATTTTCCATTTTAGTTCTCCTTTTTGAAATATTGTATGAACTTTAAAATCATAAGCAAGAAAATTCTGCTCATTATACCATCTGTTTTATGCTTTTTGTTCCCACTTTTTTTGTGCGTTCTGCTGCCAATAATGCACGGTATGACCGGCTTGCTTACAATTTTTCCAGAATACGCGGGCATTTTCAACGTCTGAGTTGTTGTTTCCGTCAAAAATATTAAAAATTCTTTCGTATTGAGATAAAATATCCGGAGCAATATCGGCGCCGTAAACTAAAAAAAGATATTGTGCATTATTCGGACTTTCGTTGCTGCAGCCAATCCATATCGGTTGTTTGTCGGAATGTCCGCTTTTTTGTGTGCCGTGGGGTAGAAAACTCTCATCATTAAAAGTCCAGAGGTAAGAACTTAAGTCTTCTGCCTGCTGTTCGTTGCAAACTTTTATGATTATTCTTTTCCCGAGATTGTATGACTTAGTCAGCAAAATCGGCAAAACATCTTTTAGGTTTTGTTTCTGAAGGTGGTAAAAATCAATCTGACTCATTTGGTTAGCCCTTTTGATAAAACAACCCGATATATATCTGTCTTGTTTCTGAATTTTAGAATAAGGTTTTGTTTATCTAAGTGTTGTTGTATTTTGGCGTTAAAGTCTTCAAGACCGAAAATAGGTGTTTCGTTGATATCTATAATGCGGTCACCGATTTTAACGTCTTTAGGTTGCAACGGACTTTCTTTATCTATTTTAACAATAACCATTTCTCTGGTTTTTTCATCAAAATATGCGGTTATTCCTAAAGAATTTATCGGTTGTGATTTAATAACCGAATTTTTATCTATCCCCATCGCATCAAAGCTGAGCGGAGGTGTTTTGAGTTCGTTTTCAGTTTTCTCAGATGTGTCCAGACCGAAATCTTCAGCCGAATCATTTTCTTCTTTCATGACAGATGATATTATGGTTAAATCTAATTGTTTGCCGTCACGGATAATAATTGCCGGTATTTCTGTTTTGGGCGCCAGTTTTGATATTTCCAACGAAAACAAACGCAGGTTATCCAGCGGAATTTCTCCGAGTTCGGATATAATGTCTCCAACCGCCAAACCGGCTTCTGATGCCGGTGAATCCTCTGCTAATTCGGAAACAACCAAAATGTTTCCGGATGTTTCTTTTGAGCGAATTTGTTTCACACTGAACCCCAGCCAACCGCGTGTTACTTTTCCGTGTTTTTTCAGTTGAGAAATAATCCATTTAACGGTGTTTGCCGGTGTGGCAAATCCGATACCGGCATATTGCCCGTTTTCGGAAAAAATGGCCGTATTCATTCCGATAATATCACCGTCTAAATTAAACAAAGGCCCGCCGGAGTTTCCCTGATTAATCGTGGCATCGGTTTGTAAAAAGTTATCGTAAGGACCTTTTTCAATATCACGCTCTTTTGCGGAAACTATACCGAAGGAAACGCTGTTACCTAAACCAAAAGGGTTCCCGATGGCAAATACTCGGTTACCGACACGCACTTCATCCGAATCGGCAAAATTTGCCGGTGTTGCTTCTATCTGATTTTCTGCCTTCAGTAAGGCTATATCTGTTTTTTTGTCGCTGCCGACTATTTTTGCGGGATACTGATTGCCGTATATATCCTCCAATGTTATTTTGGAGGCATCTTCGGTCACATGGTAATTTGTCACCACAAAACCATCATTATCAATCAAAAATCCGGCGCCTAAAGCCTGATTGTCGGTTGTTAAATCGGAAATTACACTGAATACACTGGAATTAACCTGTTCAATAACATCTTCAAGGGCCGGTGAATTATCCGCAGCATGAGCCGAAAACGTAAAAACAAAAAGTAAAGCAAAAATATATTTTGGCATATTTGTATCCTACTTCAGAGAGTTTTCTTTGAAAAATTTGAAAAATTCGCTGTCCGGAGACAAAACTAAAGATGTAGAACTGTCGGATAAAGAATTTTTGTAGGCTTCAAGAGAACGGTAAAAATCATAAAATTCGGCATCCTGACCAACCGTTTGCGTCCAGAGATTTACAGCCTCTCTATCGCCTTCGCCTCGTGTAATTTGGGCTTGTTTTTCGGCTTCGGCAACAATAATCGTTGCTTCTTTATCCGCCTTAGCTCTGATATTTTGTGCTTCTTGCTGCCCCATTGCCCGAAATTCTTTGGCATCACGTTCACGTTCGGCTTTCATTCTGGCATTAATGGCCTGCATAACTTCTATCGGTAAATCGGCGCGGCGAATTCGCACATCAGCCACATTTACGCCGATTGCTTCGGCATCACGTTTTACGGTAGCACTGATATCGGACATAATCTTTGTGCGCTGTTCGGAAAGTAACTCGGTTAAGGTTACTCGGCCCAGAATTTTGCGCAATGATGAATTTACGATTTCTTCCAACTTGCTGCGAGCCTGATATTCGGTGCGAACGGTTTGGTAGAATTTGAGCGGATCAACTATTTTGTAACGAGTAAAACTGTCAACATCCAAACGTTTTTTATCATTCAGCACAACTTCTTGCGCCGGAGGGTCCAAGTTAAGAAGTCTTGCTTCATAAAATACTACGTTTTGAATAAACGGAACCTTAAATTTTAATCCGGGCTCGTTTACTACCCGCACCGGTTCGCCGAATTGCAATACGATAGCCTGTTGCGCCTGATTAACAACATAAACCGAACTCATAATAACAGAAAATACGGCCAAAAACACAACAGCAAGTTTAACTGATAAGGTATCTTTCATTTTATTATTCCTTTGCACCGTTGGTCAGAGGCAAAATTGGCAAGACATTGCCTTTTTCTCCCTGTCCCAAAATAACTTTATTTGAGTTTTTCAAAACATTTTCCATGGTATCAATATACATTTTTTTCACTGTAACCGTTTTACCGTTTTTGTAGGCATCATAAACCGAAGCAAATCTGCCGGATTCACCCTTTGCTTTGTTAACGGTGGCAGCCTTATAGGCTTCGGCATCCTGAATAATTTGAGCAGCTTTACCTTTTGCTTTAGGCAAAACCTCGTTGCGATACGCTTCGGCTTCGTTTTTAAAACGTTCCATATCCGCTTTGGCACGCTGGACTTCGTTGAAAGCATCTACCACCTCTCTCGGCGGATCGGCCTTTTGCAACTTAACACGCACAATTTGAATACCTGAACCGAATTCATCAAGAACTTTTTGCAATTCTTCTTTGGTATCGTCTTCAACTTTTCCGCGGTTGCCGGTAATAATCGGCTGCATTTCCGACTGTCCGACGATTTCACGTAAAACCGATTGTGCCGCAACCTGAACAGTGTCGTCAGGGCTGCGCATATTGAAAACATAATCTTTGGCATTTTTGATTTTCCAAACCACTGTCAAATTAATATCCACAATGTTTTCATCTCCCGTAAGCATGTGACTCTCGGTGAAAGAATTTCTCCCGTATCCTGAATTTTCGGCAGTTCCGAGGTTTATGCTTCGTTCTTGGGTAACGTTTACTTTGACAATATCTTCAATCGGATACGGCAGATGATAATGTAACCCCGCATCAGTAGTATTGACATATTTCCCGAAACGCAGAACTAAAGCCTCTTCGCTCGGCTGAACCTGATAAAATCCGGATGCCAACCAGAGCAATACGGCTATAAGAGCTGCCAGCTTAAAATATTTACCGAAATTGTTGCGAGAATTATCCAAATTTGTAATTTTGGTGAAATCAATAATTTTTCCTTGCAAAACATTATCGCCGGAAGACCATGTGTCTTCACCGCCGTTGTCCCAAGGATTAATTTTTTTTGCCATTAATTTATCCTCATGTTTACTTTTAACGTTTTCAATTTTTCTTGCATTAAGATAATATAAATATTAAATAAAAACAACGACGATAAACTGATATCCACATCCGGAGCCGATAAGATGACAGAAAACAGAATAAAAGAAATTGTTGCTAAATATTTGCCGCTTGAAAATTTAAAAAGTCTGCAGATATCAGATAACAGAATTATTGCGGAATTTGAGCAAATTTCAGAAAATAAACAGATAAGTGAAAAACTAAAACAAGAATTGGCAACGCTGTTTCCCGAAAAAAAAGTAAATTTGTTGTTTACACAAAAAATCAGCTCAAACATAGGTATAAAAGAAACGGAAAAATGGAAAATCGGCGGGGTAAAGCACATTATAGGCGTTGCTTCGGGGAAAGGCGGAGTCGGAAAGTCAACGACAGCGGTAAACTTGGCATTAGCTTTGTCCGATAAAGGCTTAAAAGTTGCACTGGTTGATGCCGATATTTACGGACCTTCCGTTCCGACAATGTTGGGATATGAGGGAATGCCGATGATGTCTGCCGACGGTGTTCATTTCAGTGCATTTAATAATTACGGCGTTGAATCGGTTTCCATCGGTTCGCTGATAGACCGCGATACACCGATAATTTGGCGCGGAGTTAAGGCTTGCGGTGCTATAGAGCAGCTTGTAACCCAAACAAATTGGGGAGAAATTGATGTAATGGTGATTGATATGCCGCCGGGAACCGGAGATATTCAAATCACGCTGTCGCAAAAAATAAATTTTTCCGGTATGGTGATTGTTTCCACGCCGCAAGATATTGCACTGATAGATGCAATTAAAGGTATAAATATGTTTAAAAAAACGGGAATAGAAATTCTCGGAATTGTGGAAAATATGAGTTATTTTATTTGTCCGCATTGCGGCGAAAAGACAAATATTTTCGGGCATAACGGCGCAAAAGAAACCGCCGAAAAAATGGGAGAAACATTTTTAGGCGGAATTCCCTTAAATATGGAAATCAGGGAAACATCAGACAGCGGAACACCGATTGTGGCGGCAAATCCGGATGGAGAGCAAGCTGCATCTTACGAAAAAATTGCCGAAAAAATTATGCTCAAGTTAGGTGTGTGAACACAAAACATTTGAGTATTTTACTCAAATATCCATTCAATCATATTTTCGTTGTCATTACTCGTTGCCGCATCCGCTTCCGGCAGAGTGTAACGGAGTTTAATTATTTTGCAGTATCCTTGATTCGTCGGATAATATCCGACATAGCAATCATTTACACAACCTACACCTGCTTGCACGAATTTATCACCGCAACTGCCGCATTCTCCGGTTTTACAATTAGGAATTTTTGAACCTGAGAATGCATCGGATTTCCAAGTTACATTTGTCGGAATTCCGGCGAACTCTAAGCTGGAAGTTCCAATGAACGCGTTTGTCCCTATTTCTTGCACATTAGGTAAGTCAACGCTTGTTAGAGAAGATGCATTATAAAATGCTCTGTCGCCGATGGATGTGATATTTTCCAGTCCGGTGACATCTTCCAAATTGTATAATGCCTTAAATACTCTATTCCCGATTGTTGTTACCCCTTTTTCCACAACGGCGTGGACAATGTCTTTTTTAATCCAAGGTGCATCTGATGCAGTTTTTCCGTCAACAACTACACTATGATAATTCCCCATCGGTCCTTCGCCTGATATGGTAAGAGTTTTTGTTGCCTCATCATACGTGCATTTAACGCTGTCGCTGTATACCCCGTCAGTGGCCGGTCCGCAGTTCCATGTTTCGGTGTAAGCTTTATTTGTAAAGACAAAAATTAGAGAAATAGTAATTCCTAAGAATTTAAAATGTTTCATAGCAAACATCCCTTTCGTTAATAAAAAAGTTAATAAAAAATCCACCAAAAAAGGTGGGCGGATGTTCAGAAACCGTAAATCTAACTAAAAACGGCTCGGCGATTTCGCGCGAAAAGCCTTATAAAGCCGACATCCGCTCAATATGAACGCAATATCAGCAACAGGTCGTATAACGACTTAATTAGATTTAAAGGGTTCTGACGCCCTAAAGTGCGTTTATTCCACACTTCAATGCAATTTTAGCAGAATTAAAAAAAATGTAAAGTGAAATAAAAAATCAAAAAAATGAAAAATAATGCTTGCAAAATAAATTATTTTGATTTATTACAGTCAATGTCAATGCGCCCGTAGCTTAATTGGATAGAGCATCTGACTACGGATCAGAAGGTTGTGAGTTCGAGTCCCGCCGGGCGCGCCAATAGAGAAAGTCCACGAAAGTGGGCTTTTTTTGTTGGCGCAATCCGGAAGGGGCGGAGAACTCACAAAAGTGAGTTTGACGACGAATGAGAGGCACACGGGTGTGTGCCGGTGAGGCAAAGCCGAACGAAAGAGGAGAACGAAGCTATAGCGGAGTAGTCTCGCCGTTTTTGCGGAACGCAAAAAGAAAGGCGCGCCAATAGAGAAAGTCCACGAAAGTGGGCTTTTTTTGTTGGCGCAATCCGGAAGGACAATAAAATCAAGCTGTTGAAGTCAGAGCAAAGATACTGATTCTCAAAATTAATTATTTGTTTTTAATTTTTCTATTCTGCAGCGCATATTGGCGATTTTTTCATTTGACAATTCTCTGTCATCCTTCAAATAGCTGGGAAAAAGTGTTGCTCCGACGTTATGGTTGTTTATTTTTTCGGTTAGTTCGCCGTCAATCTCTATGTAAGAACGTTTTTTATAGGAATTTGTTTTTATTTTTTGAAAATTTTTAACATATAACCCCTTTACGGCAGCCAGATATTCATCACCGAAGTGTTTGTTGTGTGCCATATCGTGGCAAACGTTGCCAAGGCGAATAAGTTCTTCGTCACTAAACGGTTTACATAAATCAATAAGCAAAGCTGCAACGTCATCAAATCTTGAGTATTCCATTATTTTTATGCTCCCAAAACTTTTCTTTGCGGTGCGACAATACGACTGTCATTTTGTTTGCTTAAACCGATGGTTACTTTAACGTTATTATAAACCTTTTCAATGTCCTTTTCCATATTTTTGAAAGAGATATTATCCGCCATTTCGGCAATTTTGGCGAATCTGCACATTTGTTGCAAATCTTCCGGAGATTTGATGGTAGCCACCGAAAATCCGGCTTCCTGATTGGCTTTCATAGCAATACCGAGAGCCAAAACAGATTTCGGGTTTTGTTCAATAACCGGCATAAAAGGCTCAATATCAGCAACATACGGCGCTATTTTAGAAACGGCCTGTGCTTTCATGGCATTATAATTTTTATCCAATGTTTCAAGAAAATCCGGACCGGATGCAACTTCTCGCATAACCTCAAAACTTATGGTATTCATTAGTTGAGCATTGCCGTCATCTTTGCCGTTTTCTTTGTAACTGTGTAATTTTTCTGATAACATTTCATTAGTAGTTATTGTCTGTGCTGCCATACCTGCAGACATGAATTGATTCATTTTTTCCATGTCATCCATATAAGGAATATCGCCGGTATTTATTGCATCTTGAAATTTCAGAGCTTGTTCGTAAATATTCTCAAACAGGGCATCAATTTTATCTTTCGTTTGATAGTATGCCGATAATTTCTGGTCATCTTCTGAAAGAGAATCAGATTTTGCAGATTTTTTCAATCCGCAACATTTGAAGTAAAATACAGCACGATAATAGTCACTGTCATCCTTTAATTCCGGATTTATGGTGGCATTTAATTGAGATTGCAAAAAGTCAACCGAATCTTTGTCTAACACAAATTTAGGTTCTTTTTCGCCTGTTTTATTTTCTTCTGTCATGGATTTTCTCCCTCTGTTTTCGTCCATAATAGCATATTTTAATTTTTTTGTCAATCTTAGAAAGAGAAAAAACTATAAGCCTGATATTTTTTGTAAGATATAACGGCGATACGCAATACCGAAATTTTTGTCTTTCGGTAATTGGCTGAAATCAGGCATATCCGTGGCGCGAATTGGTTTGCATATCGTGAATATTCGGTTGCAACGAGCCAAGTTTTTTTCTAAAGTGCTTTGAGGTTCAAGCATAATATTAATAAGTTCCGCCAATTCGTTTAAGCGGGAAGTATTGATTAGTCCGGTTATTGCTACGGTTGTATCATACAATTCTTCCGTCGTGGTTTTGCTGTTGAGCAGAGTATCCGTGTATAGACGATAATTTTTAATCAAAACAGCATAATCATTAGGTGTATGGATTTTTTTTGTAACTGCGCTCTCAATATTGTTTCTGTTCAGTAGCCAAAAAACGGCAAATCGTATTTTAGGTGTAGAGTGGAGAGTTTTTTGTTTCAACAACTCAATATTTGCTTTGTTTTTATAAAATTCTGAGATTTCAGGTAACAATTTCTGCAATGCTCCGCACTGAATGCCGGTTGAAATAAAACGATAAAAATCGGGGCAGAGCAGTGCTTTATAAAATTCTTCCCAAACTCGCTCTTTAGAAAGGTGGGCAAGCATATTATTCTGCACCATTTTTATTGCCAAATTCATTGTATCGGCTGCAATATCAAACCGAAGCTGTGCTGCAAAGCGGCACATTCTTAATACACGCAACGGATCTTCCTGAAAATGAACATCATTTATGTGGCGTAGAATTTTTTTTTCAATATCTTTTCTGCCGCCGACGCAGTCAATGATTTCGCCGGTTTGTGTATCTTCGGCAAGTGCATTGCAGGTGAAATCACGGCGCACCAAATCTTCGCTCAGCGTTATATCCGGAGAAAATATAAAAAGAAAATCCGAATGTTTTGTCCCGATTTTAATTTCTTTGCGCGCAAGTGCATATTCTTCCTTTGTTTCCGGATGCAGAAAAACCGGAAAGGTTTTACCTACCTGTTTATACCCTAAATCAAGCATTTGTTTTGGTGTGGCGCCTATAACCAAGTAGTCGTTGTCATGAGGAATTTTGCCAATCAATTTATCTCTCACACATCCGCCGACTTTATATATTTTCATGCTGTTCCTTTCGCTTTCTAACGAAATTTTAACATATTGAATATTATTTTCAACACAATATATGTGTAGTAAAGGTTTTTACCTTGCAAGCCGGAACTTTTCGTAATAGTATGGCTCAAAATAAGTTCTTTGAGGTTGAAATGAAAAAAGTATTGTTATCGTTTTGCTGTGTTGCCGCTGTTGTGTTGTTGGCGGCGAATACCTATTCTCAGGCAATAGATATGATTATGGACGGGACTTTGGACGATAATTCCGCCTCGGCCGATAAAAGTAATACCGAAACACCTGCCGAAGATTTAAGTAATAGCGAATCTGACTCAGAAGGCGGTTCTATACTTGAATATATTAAAAAACCGCTTTCTTTTTTGTTTTCGGCAGATGATGAAGTAGTCAGTGAAGACGGAAAAAAAGAAACTTTTCTGGAAAAAAGTGTGCGTATGGCCGGTGAGGGAAGTTTGACCGACCAAATGAATCTCGGATATATGTATTTGTATGGCACTAACGGTGTTGAACAAAATTATGATAAGGCTTTTTATTACTACGAGTTAGCCGCCAACCAAAAAGATCCGATTGCTCTGAATAATTTGGGAAGTTTTTATTTTAACGGAATCGGAACAAAACGTGATATTGCAAAGGCCACGGAATATTTTAAAAAAGCAGCTGAATTAGGTGAAGATAATGCGGCGACAAATTTGGCATTTATTTATCTGACCGGAGGACATAAAGATTTGGCACGCAGCACACAGGCCGTCAAATTATTTGATTTTGCCGCCGAAAAGGGGAATAATATTGCCAAGTTTATGCTAGGATATGCCTACCTTAAAGGGTTTACGGTGCAGAAAGACTATTATAAAGCCTTTTCGCTGATAAAAGCGGCTGCCGACAAAGGTTCGTTGTTGGACGAAGCGCAGTTGACGCTCGGCTATATGTATGTCCATGGTTACGGGACAGTGCAGAACTATGCAAACGGCATTACGTATTTTAAGGCGGCAATGAATCAGGGAAATACAGATGCCTATTCTTTGTTGGCAGATACTTATTTGGAGGGAAGACTTGTGCCGCAAAATGTTATTATGGCACATGCTTTGCTCAATTTGGCTGCGGCGGAAGGAATTGACGGAGCAGCGGAAAAAAGAGACAAAATCGGGGCAACAATGAAATTGGAAATGCTTATGCAGGCACAAAATATGGCTAATGAATTTAAACCTCATCCTTCGCCTTTGACTTTGTATGTGCAACAAACATACGGTTATAATATCAGAAGTTACATCAACAATAACATGATTGTTAATGAAAAAGATGAAATTAAAAAGGTTCCGGTTCCGGTAACTCCTAAAAAGAGTAGAGGGGCATCATTGTTATGACAGCACGAAACAAAAAAAGAATCATAAAGAAAATTATTTCTTGGTCCGGCTTGTTTTTCTTTGCTCTGGCTGCGTTTATGATTTATAAACAGCTGTCAAAATATACCATGGATGAAATAAAAGATGCAATTTTGAGTGTTCCTTTGCATAACATTCTGTTAGCTTGTTTGGCATCTTTTTGCGGTTATATCGCCTTGTCGTCGTATGACTTTTTGGCTCTCAAATATATAGGGAAAAAATTAGCCCGTTGGAAATGGATGTTTGCCGGATTTATCGGGTTTTCGGTCAGTAATAATGCCGGACACGCCATTGTTTCCGGCGGTGCAATTCGTTATCGGCTGTATACGCGTTGGAGAGTTTCGGCCTCAGATATTGTGAAAATGGTGACGTTTTCCGGTTTTACTTATTTGGTTGCGTGTTTTTTCTTAATCTTAATCGGGTACACCTGTTCGCCGCACCATTTGATTGCCGATAATGCAAGTTCGTATGTTAATTGGATTATTGCCATAGGTTCGGCATTGGGATTGGCGTTTTATGTTTGGGGAAGCACTTATTACAAAAAGCCGATTGTTATTAAAGAAGTTGAGTTCAGTCCTCCGGGGTTGAAAATGGCTTTGTCGCAAATTATTATCGGCAGTGCAGATATTTTAATGGCTTCACTTGTGTTGTATTCAATATTGATGCACTTTATGGATATTCCTTTTTTGGATTTTATGGGAACATTTATTATTGCTCAAGTTCTCGGAGTGTATAGTCAGGTTCCGGGCGGATTGGGCGTTTTTGAGATTATGTTTGCTAAATTGCTGCCGGATGAAACAAATCAGGCAACTATTTTTGCCATTTTGGTGCTGTATAGAATAATATACTATCTGTTGCCGCTGGTTATTTCCGGAATCGCCTTATTTGCATACGAGTTTAAGTTGGCTGAAAAGAAAAAGTAATTATCTTTGGCAAAGGTTTTCAATTAGTGTGTTTAGGACCAGACGTCCGCTTGCGGTGGCATAGACATTGGTGTCTGTTTCGGTGAGAAAATGGTTTTCTTTTAAAAAATTGAATTTTGTTTTATTCACAAATTCGGTAAAATTCAGCCCGCATATTTGAGAAAAAACACTCTTATTTATTCCTTTATTAAGGCGCAAGCCCATAATAATAAGTTCTTCGGCTCTTTCTTCGGCAGTCAGCTTTGTATGTTGTAACGGATATTCGCACGCAATATGATTGCCATGCAGAAAAAGTCTTCCGTGAGCTGATTTACCGATACCGATATAATCTCCGCCTTCCCAATATGTCAGATTATGTCCGGATTGGAACCCTTTTTTTGCAAAGTTGGAAATCTCATATTGCTCATAGGCTTTTTCATGCAAAAAGCTACAAGTGAAAGTATATAAATTTGCCGCTTCATCTTCATTCAGAGGCTTAATGTTTTTACGGGCAAATACGGTATTTTCTTCAATGGTTAACTGATAAAGCGAAATGTGCTTTAATCCGAAATCAGATATTTCGGCTAATTCTTTTTCCCATTCGGAGAGATTTTGCTCGGGCAGGGCATATATTAAATCTGCCGAATGATTATCAAATATTTTTACCACCTCCTGCAAACATTTTTTTGCCTGCTCTGCCGTATGCGTGCGTCCCAAAAAACGCAAATTTGTTTCTGTAAGTGATTGCACACCCAGCGAAAGGCGGTTTATACCGGCATTTTTTAATTCGGAAAACATATTTAAACGGTTTGAATTCGGGTTAGCTTCCAAGGATATTTCAATATCATCTTTCAGTTTCCATTTTTTCTCTATGAAACTAATAATTTTTTCTATCAACCGCGGTTCAATCAGCGAAGGTGTTCCGCCCCCGAAGAATATTGATTTTACGGTTCTGTCTGCGGTTAATTGATGATAATATTCCAAATATTTAAGGTATTCGGTAATAATTTCATCCTGATTGACTTTCGGATTAATTTCTTTGTAAAAATCGCAGTAGGGGCATTTGCTTTTGCAAAAAGGCCAATGAATATAAATGGCGATTTCTTGAGGGTTATACAACTTATGCTTCCTCACTTAAGGAATATACGGCTTTCAGACCGTCGGTTGCGGCGGAGGTTATTCCTCCGGCATATCCGGCACCTTCACCGCAGGGAAAAATCCCTTTGATATTGCTCTGCATTGAGCTGTCACGTAAAATTCTTACCGGAGAAGAACTTCTGGTTTCTACGCCGGTTAAAACTGCAGATTTATCGGCAAAAACTTTCAGTTTGTTTGCCATTTGTGTGATTCCGCAGCGCAATGAATCGGCAATATCTTCCGGATACAGTGATGACAAATTACACCAATTTACTTTAGGTTGATATGATGGTGTGATGTTTTTGGCTTTTGAACTCTCTTTATTTTGTAAAAAGTCACCGACAAGCTGTGCCGGCGCGTGATAATTTTTTCCGCCTAAAACAAATGCCCGCTCTTCTAATTTGCGTTGAAAATACATTCCGGCAAGCGGTTCTTTGCTTCCGAAATCATTTGCATCAACGCCAACCAGCAATGCAGAGTTTGCATTTTTTTTGTTGCGGGCAAATTCACTCATTCCGTTGGTAACCAGTCTGCCGGTTTCGGATGCGGCTGCCACAACTTGTCCGCCCGGACACATACAAAAGGTGTATACCGACCTTCCGTTCGGCAGATGAACTGCCAGTTTGTAATCGGCTGCCGGTAATAAAGGGTTATCTGCTTCTTTCCCGTATTGAGAAACATTTAAATCTTTTTGCAAATGTTCAATTCTGGCCCCGACCGAAAAAGCTTTTTGTTCCATGAAAACACCGCAACGCAGCAGCATTTCAAATGTGTCGCGTGCGCTGTGACCGACTGCCAAAAACAGTCTGTCTGCCGGCAAATCATATTCTCCTTGCGGACCTTCAACGGATATTGCCTGCAATACATCATTTTTGACTATCAAATTTTTCAACTTTGAATTAAAACGATATTCTCCGCCTAAATCGGTAATTTTTCGGCGAATATTGCGAACTACCGTGCGCAGGTTATCTGTTCCGATATGCGGCTTCGCTGAAAACAGTATTTCTGCCGGAGCTCCGGCATCATAGAGTTCTTTCATTACCATATATGTAAAACGGTCTTTTTTTATCCCGCTCATCAGTTTTCCGTCAGAAAATGTGCCGGCACCTCCTTCGCCGAACTGCACATTTGACTCCGGATTAAGCTGTCCGAGTTTCCAAAAGGTTTCCACATCCTTTTGCCGGCTGTCCACGTCTTTTCCTCTTTCCAGAATAATCGGACGTAATCCGGCTAAAGATAATGCTATTCCGGCAAACATACCGGCAGGTCCGCTGCCGACAACAATCGGGCGAATACCGGTGTTTTTTATCTTGAATTCAGGTAATTTTGGGAGTTCAACTTGTTCCAAATTTTCAATATTGCAAAGCTGTTGACTACAATTAAAATCTATGCTGTAAACAAAATGGACATGGCTTTTGTTGCGAGCATCAACTGATTTTTTTGCAATATGAACATTGGTAATCAAATTTTGCTCAACATCACAAACTTCAGCAATTTTTTTTGCAATTTGTTTATCACCGGCCTTAAGCGGCATTTTGATGTTGTTTAGTCTATACATACAAATCAGCGGATTTTGAGCGCGATCGTGCAGTTGTTTTCGGTGCAGGAACAAGCGTCTTCGGCCTCTTTTTTCTCAAGCGGATATTGAGATATAATACCCTTATCCTTTGTGCTGATGTAATATTTATCATTTTCCTTGTCATCATCAATAAATCCGGCTCTAAGCTTGGAAAAACCCTGATAAATTTTATTGGCCGGAACATTTGACACTTCAATACCGATAAAAGTAGGTATTTGCAATTTCCAGTCATTTCGGGCAAATTTCATGCACATATTTTTGTTTAATCCGGTATACATTACTATATACGAAGTCACGCCTTGATATAATTCTTTATATTTTTTCGGTTCAGTTTGTAAACCATAAAATAATGAGCGTTCTCTTCCGGTATTCAAGGCTTCCATGATGATGATATTGCCTCCGAATGAATTTTTTAAGGTAACACCATTTTCATTGCGTGTTGCCGCCATGGATGGTGCGATCAACTGATTGGTGTAGGCACTTTCGGTGTCAAGACCGCGATAAAGTCCTTTGTAAAAGTTTTGAACATTGCGATTTAAAATTGCGATTTCATCACAAGCTTTGCCGAACTTGTAGCCTAAAAAAGCATGAAAATACAAAAAATATATTCCGGCAACAGCCAAAGCAATCAAAACCAATCCTTTGAACATTACCGCGAAAGAACTCTCGTATACATCTGTATCAATGCGTCTGGACATTTTCAATCACACCTTGATTATACCTTGTTAACAACAATGTTATTATGAGCAAAAGCACATATTTGTCAACATCATAATATCAAAAAGGTTAATATTGTCTTATAATGCCGGATAAAATTCCCTGAATTTTCACTCTTTGCGCATCATAAGTTTGAATTTCATAATTTTTATTGCAAGGGATAAGGTTGATTAAGCCGTCTTTTTTTTGCAATTTTTTTAATGTGGCAGTGGTATTATCTACAAGAGCGACAACAATTTGCCCGTTATCTGCTTGGTCTTGTTTTTTTATTAATGCGGTATCACCGTTCAAAATTCCGGCTTCCATCATGGAATCGCCTTCAATTTTGAGGGCATAGTATTTCCCGCAAGCCACCATATCAAATGGCACGGAGATAAATTCACTCTCATCAGCCAGTGCCTCAATCGGTGTTCCGGCGGCAATTTTACCGTATAACGGAATTTGTGCCGAGCTGTTGTGCAGGGCTTCTTCACGTTTTTTTTCTTCTTCCAACACCGCAAGCGGCTTAAATCTCGGCAAACGTATAACTTCAAGCGCTCTTGCTTTATGCGGAATTTTACGGATAAAATTTCTTTCTTCCAATGAAGTAATTAAAGCGTGAATTCCTGATTTTGACTTTAAGCCGATGGCATTTTTCATTTCATCAAATGACGGACTTGTTCCTTTTTCTCTGTTGATTTTGTTTATATACATCAATAAGTTATACTGTTTCTGCGTAAGCATTGAAATCTCCGAAATATTGAAATTTGTTCTATTTTAGTTCTTGATTTTGCGGTTTGTCAAGTCTTGATTTTTGATAACTTTTAAAAATACTTTATTTTTTTTATTTTTGTGCTATATAAGGCGTAAGGTATTAATTTTAAAAGGCTGATTTTATTTGAAAAAGCAATTCTTAAAGAAAAATAAGTATAAATTTAAACGGGAAAAAATACAATACACGGAGAAAAAACATTTTCTCAGTGATAAGGAGATTATTTTCCGTAGCGGCGGCAGGGCAAAAGTATTTAACATTTCCCACCGTTTGCAAGTTGCCGTGTTGGCATTTATGGCACTGGTTTTCTGCTGGTCCGGTTATAACTATTATTACTACCATATTTCCGAAAGAATTATTCATCGCAAGGATAAAGAACTTGGCAAAACTCGTGATGCTTATGTTGACTTGATGACAGATGTTGCCGTTTTGCAAAAAAATATGCAAAATGTTGTTAAATCCATTGATGAAGCCGGTGACGGATTGGCCGAAATCAAAAGTTATAAAGAACAAGCCTTGGCGGTAGAAGATAAAATAAAGCAAATAGCGGATTCCGAAGAATGGATAAGTTCTTCGGAAATGGAAAATAAGATGACGGAAAAAGAGGCGGCTATTCAAAATGAAATTATGCAGAAAGAAAACAGTCTGCTCCGCCAAAAAGTTGAAAATTTGAGTGTTACCTTGACTGCGTTACAAGAAAATATGCGTGGGTTGGAAAGTGCGGAAATTGATATTTTGGATAAAATTGCACGTATTTCCGGCAAAGAAATTGACCAAATAAAAGCCTCTCTGACGGAGATAAATAAAACATTAAAAGGAAAAAATCGTTATTTTAATCCGCTTTCCAACATGAAAGAAGGAAAGGGCGGAACGTATGTGCCGGCAAAGGGCAAAATTTCTAATCCCGAGTTGACGGATAAAATGTCGTCAACTTTGCAGCAAATTGACAAGTTAGCCGAATACAAGGCGGCATTTAAATCAGTTCCGTTGGGCGAACCGGTTCATCGTTACCAAATAAGCTCAACTTTCGGTTCTCGTTCCGATCCGTTTAATAATAATTTAGCGGCGCATAAAGGGCTGGATATGCGGGCGGCTAAAGGGAGCCGCATTTCGGTAATGGCTGCCGGCAAAGTTAAAGAGGCATCATTTAAAAAAGGCTACGGCAATATGGTAGAAATAGACCATGGCAACGGATTTGTTACCCGTTATGCGCACATGAACAAAATTTATGTGAAAAAAGGTGATAAGGTGGAATATAATCATGCTCTCGGTGAGGTTGGGCGCACGGGGCGTGCAACCGGTGACCACCTGCATTATGAAGTTTTATACAGGGGAGCGAATGTGAACCCGTTGACCTTTGTGAAGATTCGTAGTATGAATGAATCATAGTATGGAGGTGTTGCTATGAGAAGTTTACGTCGTTTGATTTATTTGAAAATTGCACGAATGAGCCGCGGTTCAAATACTCCGGTGCCGAGTATAATCAGTTATGATACAAAAATAAAAGGCGATATTTGGGGCGGAGATACCATTCACATTGACGGTAAGATTGAAGGTAATATTATGTGCAATGAGGTGATTATCGGCACGCGTGGCTATATTCTGGGAGATATTAAGGCGAAATCACTCAGTGTTTACGGAACGGTTAACGGAAAAATTGAAACCGAAGAACTTTTTGTGGCAAAAAATGCTAAAGTAATAGGTAATGCCTATTATAACCAGATTGCTTTGGAGCCGGGGGCATACGTTGAGGGTAATTGTATTCCGATGAATAAAAAAACATCAGTAATTGAACCGGTAAAAACAGATAAAAATCCGGCGGTAAAAGCGGCAAAGTGATGAGCGGTAAGAGTAAAAAAGCAGAATATATTTCTACGGGCTTGGTGGCGCAAAATCGCCGAGCTCATTTTGATTATTTGATTGATGACACATTTATTGCCGGTCTTGTTTTAACCGGAACAGAGGTAAAGTCTTTGCGGCTCGGACACGCGAATATTAATGAAGCTTACGGTATAACGGAAAATAATGAGCTGTATATGTCAAATATGTTTATTGCCGAATACATTAACAAAGGATATGAAACTCATGCCGAACGGCGCAATCGTAAGCTGTTGCTACAACACCGTGAAATTGTCAAGATTCAGAATGCCCTGAACAAAAAAGGTGCAACACTTATTGCCATGAAGCTGTTTTTTGATAATCACGGACGAGCCAAGTTAGAAATAGGTTTGGGACGCGGTAAAAAACTTTATGACAAGCGAGAAACAGCAAAAGAACGGGATTGGAATCGAGAAAAATCCCGTTTGATGATGAGTTGATTTTGAGCTTCTGTTTTTTTATTCAAAAATCCACTCAATCATATTTTCATTGTCGTGGCTTGTTGCCTCGTTTGCCTCCGGCAATGTATAGCGTATTCGGTTACAATAACCGTAATTGGCCTTGTAGCTTGGATTTACGCAATTTATTTTTCCGTTTAAAGGGCGATAAACGCAAGTAAGACCGTTAAAATAATAGCTGTCGGTGTCGTTGCATTGTTTTTCGTTGCGTTTGTGGCAACTGCCGTTTTCATAAATATAACTGCCTGTGCATTGTGATGATTGTGCCGGCTGAATTTCTTTGTTAATACAATGATTTGTGCAGGTTCCACCCTTATCCGTCGGAATGTATTTTGCCAGTTTTTGCTTGCATTTTTCTTCATCACCTTGGCAGATAATTTCTGTGTCGGGAGACATTTCGTCAAATACTTTTGCGTCCCAACGCGATGTGTCAACCGAATCCGGTATGATTATTTCACTTAGCTTAGGAGTATTTTGAAAAACCCCCCAACCCATCTCAATAACTCCTTCCGGAATATTGACACTGGTTAAATTTCCCGCATTCCAAAAAGCATAATCTCCTATTGATGTTACGCTTTCCGGAATTGTGAGTTCAGTCAGTCTGCTTAATTGAAATGAATAACTTCCGATTTTCGTAACCGAATCCGGAAGCGTGATGTTGGTTAGACCACCTGCCGAGCAGAATGCACCTCTCCCGATACTGGTAATATTACTACCTTCGGCGAATACGATTGACTTAATAGCCTCCCAATATTTCTGTCCCGGAGCATGTCCGTTCTCATCATGCCAATGAGGTGCAATATTATCGTCATGATAATACCACTGATAATCCGTCATATCGCCTTCGCCGTAGAGGGTAAAAGTTCCGGCGGAATCTAAGGTATACGTGCAATTCGCCCCGCAGGTTCCGCGACCTACGATTGTCGGTGTGCTTGTTTCTGCTCTCAAATACCTGCTATTTCCGAAGGCCAATACCATCGCACTTATCGTTAAAAAGACTTTCCGCATTTTACCTCCAAAAAAATAAATAGTTCAAAGTTATCAATACTTAACTATAATTAAGTATCGTAAAATGTCAAGTCAATTTATTCTTTTTCTGCTATGGAAATACTTGAAGCTCAAAAATTGTGTAATCACTTGGTTGATTTAATTAAAGAAGACATGAACCAAAAACATGTGTCTAATTATATGTTAGCGCAAAAAAGCGGTATCAGTGAGGCTCACTTAAGCTACATATTTAACCACAAAAAACAGCCTTCTTTTTATATTTTGCTGATGATATCAAAGGCACTTGACACTAAATTGTCTTATTTTATGGAACGATTGGAAAAATAAGTCTGATTATGCTTCACAAATAAAAAAAAGCCTTGAACATCAAGGCCTTAAAATGGTAGCGAGGGGGAGATTCGAACTCTCGACACGCGGATTATGATTCCGCTGCTCTAACCAACTGAGCTACCCCGCCGTTAAGCATAGGAATTATTACACTGCATTTTGAGAGTTGTCAATAGCTTTTTTAATGTAATTGCGATATTTTTAACAACAATCAACTTACTTCCGCATTTAGGCATTTCAAATCCTTTTTAACCTCAAATCACATAACTATTGTATAAACAATTCCAATGATAAAAGCAACAATATACATAACCGTCAAAATTGTGTAGTATTTCCATGTAGGCAATGTTTTATTTCTGTAGAAATATTTAATTAGCGGTCCTCCGGCAATAAATATTATCAAAAAAATCAATTCTGCCATCATGGAAAGATATACATAGACACCTTCCTCATACTTTTGCATAAATGCTAAGTCTTCAGGGGTAGTCATTTGCGTGTAAATGATAGCAAAAAGGCTTAATACAGTAAGTTGCGGAATAATAATGAATGCCAACACAAATTTTGCGGCATCAATCAACCTTTTTCCGAACTTAGGCATTTCAAATCCTTTCGCATTATTTCCATTTTGTTTGTATGTATTCTCGTGCTTTATCCTGCAACTTTTTATTGTATTTGTAAAGTGGAGAATCGTAAGCTCTAGCTAAATCAGCATTTGTCCAATCAGATACATTTTTATATAAAGGTGAATTTCTATCTGTTGGTAATAATTGTATTGGCATGTTATCCTCCTAATTAAAAGTTTAAATTACTATTTAGATTAAAACTCTAGCAGAAGTAAAACGGCTTGTATATGCCCTACATCATGCGGAAATTAAGCTTTATCATGCAGAAGCTTTTTAAATTCGCGATTATTTTGTTGTGCCAACTGTCTTAATTTATTTTTTTGATTCTGTTCCAAATAAGGAATTTGCATTTCGTTTGCTGCATTTGCTAAAAACCACTCTACAAAACTGTTTGCCGTCAGTTTGTAGCCATTTTGCAAAGCAATATCAAACTGCTCTCGTTGAACTTTTTTAAGATATTCCCGAAATGGCGCATATTTTTGGTCTTTAATGCCTGATTTTCGTTTGGCTTCTGAGCGCGTATGACATTCTATAATAGATTCTATGGTATCATTACGTCTTTCACTCCATTCTGCCCTTGCTTCTTTCAGCATATCTGCCGCCCAAGATAAAATCTGTTGTCTTAATTCTTTATTTTCGTACAAATACTCATTATGCAAACACATTACATCAAATTTGCGCAATGTCTTAAAAGGTATTATCTCTTTGTAATCCATTTCTGCTCCTTTTCTAAAATAAGATTTATATTATACAGTTAGGTAATAAAAACATAACCCGCAAGTATTGCCCCAAAATTTTATAGTTTTGAAAATGGCAAAAATACCCCCAAAAAAAATGTTAAACTTTGTGTGGTTTACTAACATTGTTTAACATTTTAGAAAAGGCTCGCCATTTCTGACGAGCCTGCTTGATATATTTAGTCCAACTCTAATAATTCCAGCCAGTTTTTTTCACACCATTCTTTTTGATGTCCGTTTTGCAAGCAATCTTTTTTATACGCATATTCTTGATAATGCGGATATAAGAAAAAGAAAGCTATACCGCAGATTAAAGCAAATACGATACAATAAAGTGCGCTTTTATAAGTAACACTGACTACTTTATCTAATATTTGCTTTACGCATATTCGGTGTTCTTCGGTCATCCAACAAATCCTCGCAAATCAACAAACTCTGCTGTTACATACTTCTTCGCTATTACCTTCGTCCATACATTCTTGAATCAATTTTGTATTTTGTTCCAAATTTATATAGAAATCCCAATCATAAAAAGCTGTAGTTGCAATAAAAAATAATGCAATAAAGAACCCAATCCAGCACAATAGTTTAATAACGTCTGTTGATATATCTTTGAGTAAGCTCATCACAATCTTCCTCTACCTTAATTTAAGTCATCTATCTCAGACCAAATACTTTGACAATGCTCTTGTGTATCTCCTTCTTTAACGCAGTTGTCTATAAATTTCTTTTCTTCATAAAGATAGAATATTTGTATAAAAAGAACAGCAACAAGCGCTACCATAATGAGACACAATATACATCTATAAAATACATACCAAGTTGATTTTAATACATTTTTATTCATTTTAATACATTCCGTGCAATATATAGAGGGCGTTAAATAATATTAATACCCTCTATATCACTTGATAATTACCTTATGCCTAATTTGCGCATATTCGGTGTTCTTCGGTCATCCAACAAATCCTCGCAACTCTGGTTTGGATTATTATATCCTAAGTTACTACCATAAAGATTATTTTGCAAGTCCTTTTGACTGTCTGCTGAAATTACAGACATCGGCATGGTTCCTTTCTTCTTATGATAATCTAGTATTTCTTTAGCATATCCTAGTCTTAGCCCCCAATCACGACTGGTAGGACTGATTTTAGCCAATTCACACTGTAAAAGCGGATGATAGTAGTTATCAATATCAGCACCTTGCCCAGAACCATAAGTGTTTACCAGTTGCTTTCCTGTATTGTTCATTTTTTGCCAATAATCATATGCTATCTTTGTATCTGCAGCTAATTCACCTAAAGCCTCTGGTGTATACCTAATTGTATCAGCCGCAATCGTTGCACCATCTTTTATATTTTGCCACATATTGCTTGCTGTGTTTTTTATATTATCAAATATACTGTTCTGTTGCATACTATTCTGCAAATTATTGTTTTGTTGTGCCAACTGTCTTAATTTGTTTTTTTTGATTCTGTTTCACATAAGGTACATTTGGTTGCGGGGGAAGGATTTGGCTTTGCCGCCCCTGCGCTCGTTCGCTTTGCTCACCGCCGCACTCACGTTCGGCTCTCGCTTGGCGTGTCTTGCTTAAATTTACTTATTTATTTTTATGTGGAAAATTTAAGCTTCGGTCACTCATTCCCATCTGCTCGCTTCGGAGCGCTATCGCTTCCTTGCTTGCAGGGGAACTTCGCCCTTCCTCAACAAACAAGCATTTAAGGCTTGTTTGTTTTTCTCAGGCCGACTTACTCGTCGCTTCAAATCCTTGCAACCACTAAAAAACGCCCCGTAAAGGGGCGTATCGCAGTGGTTGCGGGGGACGGATTTGAACCGACGACCTTCAGGTTAGGAGCCTGACGAGCTACCAAGCTGCTCTACCCCGCGATAGATTTACGTATTATTAGTATATTTTACCTTGTTTGTCAATATGTAATTTAGATGTTTTTTGCAAATTTTTATACGGGTATTTTGGGGCTATACTGTAAATATGGACTTTAGTTTTAGTTTCCTTTAATTTTGAGGAAAATTATTTATATTTAAGGTGTTAGGAGATTTTAATATGACAAAAAATGCTGTGATTAACTTTATTATCAGTGATTTGAGCGAGCAAATAACCGGCGAAAATACTGATTTTTCTACCGGCAAAGCTATTAATGATGTTATAGATAAATGGCAACATAAAATTTATATTGTGCCGGAAAAGGCGGTTAAAATTAATCATTCTTTCCCGAAAAAATATCCTTTTATGTGAGTTTTTTATACACGACTCCTTGTAGATGTGTATTTGGCTTGACAATATGGAAATGTTTGCAGATTTAATTTTTGCCGAGTGTGCTTATATCCTTATCAGTATTAACTGAAAGGATTTTAAAATGTTGAATTCCGAAAATAAAATTTTGCAAGATAATCTTTGTTTTGCCGGCACAATATATGACAGTTTTGAGGCTATGGAGGAGGTTATGGGTAAACTAAAACTTGAGCGACCTTTATTTATGATTTATCTGGCAAAAAAAGCTTTTGCCGAAGAAGTATTGAGCCTGAATGAAAAAGAAAACATTGAAGAAAATTATATGTTGCCGGACCGGATTGAGTTGAAACAGAAGATAAGCCACAAATTTAATTAGCAAAATTTAAATAATATCCGTATAAAATGCCGGCAAGTAAAAAGAGGAAAAAATTATGAGTTGGCATGCTAAAAATTTGAAAATTTCTTCACACTGCTTTTTCGGTGCTGCCGGAGGTGTTTCAAAAGGCAGGTATAGTTCTTTGAATACAAATTTCAAAAGTGAGGATTTACCTGAAAATGTGACGCGGAATTTTGAAATTATTGCCAGCTGTTTTAATAAGAAACCGGCGGATATGTGCTTGATTATACAGGGTGTAACTGACCGTGCGGTGTATGTTGACGAGCCTTCAAAATATAAAATTACGGCTGACGGAATGGTAACTAAAAAAAGCGGTCTATTGTTGGGAATCAAGACTGCTGATTGTGCTCCGGTTTTATTTGCCGATTACCAAAACAAGGTTATCGGTGCGGCACACGCAGGTTGGCGCGGAGCTTATAAAGGTGTGATTGAAAATACTTTAAGGCTTATGTTGGAAAACGGAGCAGAATTAAAAAATATTTGCGCGGCAATCGGACCGTGTATTCAGCGGCAATCTTTTGAAGTTCAATCTGATATGAAAGATATTTTTCTGCAACTGAGTTCTCAAAACGAGCAATATTTCACCACAGGAAAAGATGAAAATCATTTTTATTTTGACCTGAGCGGATATGTGTGCAACAAATTGCATGAGCTTGGTGTTGAAAATGTTGAAAATTGCGGCATAGATACATATCCCGAAAAAAACGGATATTTCAGTTATCGGCGCGATACCCATCTTAATATAATGAATTCGCGTTTTGATTATCCTACGCAATATTCTTTTATTATGCTGGAGGGGTGAAAAATGAAAATTATTCATGACTGCTTGCCGGATTTTAATGAACGTCCGCAAAATAAAATTGATACATTGGTTTTTCACTGCAGTGCGCATAGTGCAAAAAATATGATTGATGTGCTAAGGCAAAAAAAACTCAGCACTCACTACATTGTGGATTTGAACGGGGATATATATCAAACCGTTGAAGACGGAAAACGGGCATGGCATGCCGGAGTCAGCAGTTGGCGCGGGGTGCAAAATATTAATCATACATCAATAGGCATTGAAATCAGCTCGCCATCTTTGGGACAGGATTTGTATGACGATAAACAAATAAAATCATTGCTTGAACTCAGTTTGATGCTGATAGATAAATACAAAATTCTGCCGACAAATATTGTTGCCCATTCTGATATTGCCCCGACACGCAAACCTGATCCCGGAATTGCTTTTCCGTGGAAAACGTTAGCCGAACATGGTGTGGGGATTTGGTATAATCTTGAAGATGCACGAAAAGTAAATAGCGATAATGTGGCCGAATTATTGCTGAAAATAGGATATGATATTACTGATTTGGCGGCGGCTCAATATGCTTTTTGTCGCCATTTTTTACCGGCAGTCGTCAAAAAAGAAGCCGATATTGAAGAGTTAGAAAAACATCCGTATCCGGAAGATTTTGTATTGCCGTCAGATTTTTTACCTGTTTTGCAGGCGTGTTGTTATTCATTTACGGCAGAAAGCTGATATTTTTTCGGGAACGGTAAAGTTATTTCAAAAGCAGTGCCTTTACCTTCTTTGCTTTTTACCGTTATCTTTCCTTTCATTTTATCAACAAGACTTTTAACTATAGCCAGTCCCAACCCTGAACTTTTTGCATTGGTGTTTGCCGAATAAAACGGTTCAAAAATATGCTTTATCTGCTCTTGAGACATGCCAATTCCGGTGTCGGCAATTTTTATGGATACTTTATTCTTTTGCTTACGGATGTCTAAGTCTAATGTTCCCCCGTCCGGCATAGCCTTAATTGCATTTTGCGTAATATTAAGAATAATCATCTTAAAATCTGATTCATTCCCGTAAACGGAAGCATTTTTATCTAAACTTTTTTGAATGGCAATGCCTTTTCTTTTGGCATCATAATCAATCATTATCAATATATCTTCAACGGCCGAAGATACATTGATTATTCCTAAATCTTCTTGATTGAATTGTGATAATTTGAGCAATCGTTCCGGTGTGCGGATTGTTTCAACAAGTTGAGTATATGCCATTTGCAAATATTTATTGCGCTCCGGCAACGAAACTTTATTATTTAAAATAACCTCAAAAATCATCCTGATTGCGCCGAGGCTGTTTTTCATTTCATGTGCTATTGAAGTGGAAAGAAATGCCAACGAACTTACTTTTTGTTGATGTGAAAATTGGACATCATTACTTAAGTCGTGGATGGCTTCAATAACATAGTCGTTGTGCTTGTTTTCCGAGGCTTGCAATTTCGCGGCACTTATATATAAAGGAGATGAATTTACCTCATGAATGGTGTGAATATTGTTCTTTCCGCTCTCAAATATTTCTTTGATGGGACATTCGTATTTGCTTTTGGGACAAGCTTCACATTCAAAACCATAGGCAAAATAACATTTTTTTCCGACACACGATTCTTTGAGCTTAAACATTTTGTGCAGCGCCGTATTTGCCATTACAACATTATAATCGGAATCTATTACCCGTATTGCCTCCGGTATGGCATCAATCAAGCGTTGTAAAAAAAGTTCGTTGGATTTTATTTCTGCGATATTTTCTTCCAGATTGTTCAACATCTGATTGAACACGGTATTAAGAATATCAAATTCATCACGAAATTTTTTATTGGCTACAGTCAGCCGTGAAGATAAAATTCCCTGTGATACCTGTGAACTTATTTTTGTCAGGTTTTCCATCGGAAAAATAACCCAGCGGTTGAGCAAAAATATCAAGAGGATAATTAAAAAGATGACCAAAAAAAGGCTGACACTGATAAATTTTGCTCCGGCAATAAACGTTTCGTAATTGTTATTATAGTTTTTGCGCATTTCTTCATTCAAACGTTGTTCTTTTGACAGTTCTTCCTGCGAGAGGGAAATTCCGCTGGATATGTAGCGCAGCTTGGTGTTTTTTTCTATGTTCGGATATTTTTCTAAAATCTCAGCTAATTCTTTGCGCAGAGCCACATTGTCAAGTAACAAGTCAACAACATACTGATTTCTGGTGTAACTTCTGTTTTGCCCCTCTTGCAGTTGTTTTGCATACACGTGGAAAAAGATTGCAAAAAAGATGCAACATATAAAAAATAAAAAGGCGGTAATACTCAATAAAATTTTTCTGTTTATGCTGATGAACATTGGTCCTCCTCTCAAAAAAGACGGTAAAATTCTTCTTCTGCATTAATTTTAAGATAGGGGTTACACTTTTTTTCCAACCCGAGAGGAATTCCGGTAAGCGGCAAATTTTTACCGAGTTTCTCTTGAATAAAAGCCAAGTATTTTTTTGCATCCTCATCATCCGATAAGTGCGAAAGTCCGAATCCGGTATATTCGTGTCCGCCGTAAAAACAAACATCATCCGGCAATTTTGTTATTTTATTCAAACTGTTCCACATTTGTTGCGGAGTTCCTTCAAACAACCCGCCGATACTTAAATTGAATAAAACATCACCGGTGAACAATGCTTTGTCTTCGGTAAAATAATAAAGTATATGTCCGTTGGTATGCCCCGGAGCCGATATTATCTTTGCGGTGCTTTTTCCGAGAGAAAACGTATCATTTTCAGATAACAATATATCTGCTCCGTCTATCAGAGAAGATTCCAATCTTGGAACGGCAATTTGTAAATTATATTTCTTTTTCAGGGGTAAATTGCCATTTGTATGGTCTTCATGGTGATGGGTGACTAAAATATACTTCGGTTGAATATTTTTTTGTTCGCATACTCTTATAATCGGCTCTGCTTCAGAGGCATCTATTATGGCGCTTTCTTTGGTCTGTGTGTCGGTCAAAAGGTAGGCATAATTATCCATAGTGTTCGGGCGGCACAATATCGGTTCTATTTGCAAACTCATCTTATGTTCTCCAATTCCGGATAATAGTCGGTTTTGTGTAATTTATAATATGAAAATGTATAGTTTATGAGGCCGGAAATGTTTTGTAAATTACTGTCAAAAAGCATTTGTGCCACAATTTGTTGTCCGTATAGCCGTTTATTCATTTTGCGGGCGACTTTTCGTGCATATCTGATTGACTTGTAGTTGACATGAGAATTCATTTTCAGCATATACGAGGCGAGACATTCTTCCAAATCTTTGAATGTTTTGTAACGATATTCCGAATCTTTGTTTTCGTTTGGAGCCAATCCCTCGTCGGTATACCATAATTCTTCACGAAAAAGTGAATTTCCTTCCAATGCTAGTCTTGAAGTTCCCCAGTCTGAATAGATTCCGGCCGCGGCAATAATGATTGAAGGCGGTAAAACATCAACATTTTCCATTAATCCAAGCAACAAAACGGGGATACGGCTTTCGTCTTTTGCCGGAGTAAAAACATCATATTTGACCGCTTTTTCTTCAACAAACTTTTTTTCTTTTTCACTCAATTCTTCATGTGCCGACAACTTATCGCTGATTTTTTCTAAATCAGCTCTTTCTTTGCTTATTTGTTCATTAACTTTCAGAACCAAAGGGAGTAAAATTTTTATAAAAAGGCGATTTTTGATGTTTCCTTCGGGAAAATCTTTCCAATCCGAAGGAAGAGTTTTTAAATATATTCTCGGGACTTTCAGTTTCATACGGTCAAACTCGTCAAAATTATATCTGGCAAACAAATCTTGAAGCTCCGCCGTTGAAATTTTTGATATTATTAATGCCCCGTCATTTTTATTTAAGGATGCGGAAGATGCCGTCTGCACCCAGAAAAAAAATGATAGCAGTATAATCCAAAACTTTATTTTCATTTTTGCTCCGAGAGTGAAATGTTTTTAATTTGCGGAACATGGCGCTTAATTACCTTAGTTATCACATTATTTAAGGTTTTTTCGGCATAAGGACAGCCGGCGCAATGTCCGGTAAATTTAATTTTGAGATTATTATTTTCAATGCCGGCAACTTCAATATTTCCCTTATCCCGCAGTAAAGTCGGCCGGATTAGTGAATTGGCGACAGCTTCAATGAGAGCGGACAATTCTGTTTTTTTCGGTGTAATAAATGTTTTTTCCGCACTTGCAAAAAAGTCGTCAATTTCCGCCATGATTAAAGGGTAATATTTTTGGTATTCGGAAAAATCAGATGTAAATTTGAGTGATATCAGACTACCGCACAGCAAGCAGTATTCGGCTCCGGATGTTTCAATTATTTCCGCGGGAAAATACTTGTTTGTTATGTTTTCGGAAGTGAAAAGAATCGGACTGTCTTCCGCGGTAAAATTGTTTTCAGCCCAAAAATTCACTACATTAAGTTCGGCTATTTCTTCAATTTTGATTTGCATATTTTTTCCATATACTGTTTCGTATTTTTTCTATGTTTACAACGGCGCGGCCCAAAAAGTAGTTTTGAACCGCCAAATGATTCGGTGCGAGCGAGCTGTCAATTTTTCCGTTGCGCACAATAATCGGATTCATTTGTGCTGCCTTGCGTAAGGAATTTATTAAATATGTCCAATGATTATATGCTTCGGCGGCAACAATAAGCTCTTTAAACTCATTTCCGACAGAATCGGCAATTTGCCATTGTGCATAAGCATAACCCTTGTTTTTGTAAAACAAGTCATCAGACTTAAAATCAAACCAATCGGAAGATTTTTCGGCAATATTGTTTTCATTTTCTTCAATGAGTTTGGTAAGTTGGGAGGACATTTGCGATAATAAAACATCAAAATTTGCCGCAGTTGATATCAGCGGACCGTGTTCTCCGGCACGAATCAGTTCACGGCGGGCCTTGCGGTATTGAGAGTTGGATGAAGGTGCAATGCTGAAAGCGCTTTTTCTGGACAGCAGCCAAACGTTAGGTGAATATTTTAACAGAACGGAAGCTTTTTGAATGTGCTGTTTTTGTTCGGGTGTTTGATAATAAATTTGTTTTAATGCCGAAGCAGTATCACGAATTGCATAAATCACACCAATCTGAAAATTGGGCATATTGTCTAAAATATATGCCGGAAAAATTATAGGCAGGTTAGGAGTCCAAATATTGTCTCTGACTTCTCGGTCAATTAAATCTGCCATTATTTGAGATGTTGTTTTCGGAGTGTTTTCAGGCATATTTTCCGTGCTGATTTTTTCACTGATAAAACCGCCTATAACATAGTAGCAAAATAAAAAACAGCTCAGCGACATTAATACAACTTTCCACGAATCGGAAATAAAGCGCAACGGTTTTTTCAAGAACTTCAGACAACGTCTTTTTATTTTTGTCGGTTTAAGATTTTTTCTCAATCTTTTGGAAACATCACGAATCGGATAGTTTTTGTAAATCTCAACGCATAGTTTCGGCAACTTTTTTATGCCGGCGGCAACGTTTTTTACGGCATTTTCTGCCTTAATACGGGAACAAATGCTTTTCAAACGACTTTTTGTCAACGTTTCCTCCTGATGAGATTTGCAATTATCGCAAAGTCAATTATGCCGAATATTCTAGCTAAAATCAGCAAAAATGCAAGCGTTATAACAAACATGATTCCGAGCAACAGTAATAAAATCAGCTTGGAATCGGTTTCCCACTGCGGCATGTATGTGTTAAGCCCGATGCGCATACATACCAGCAAACAACCGGCCATTACGGACACAAAGGATATTTTGGCGAATTTCCATTTCAGAGTTGTTGAAAATTTCCAATAGCCGCGTTTTTTTAAGCCGTGAAGGTATTGTCCGAGAGAAACAAAAGCGGCAATGGTTGTTGCGGTGGCAATACCTACGTGTCCGAATTTTTGCATCAGTAAAAGGTTAAAAGTAAGGTTTACGGCAAAAACAACCGCACTGTATTTTACGGGGGTAACCGTATCACCGCGAGCAAAAAAATTCGGCATCAGCGCTTTAGTCATAACATAACAAGGCAAGCCGACAGAATAGGCTATTACGGCATAAGATGTTTTAAAAGAATCCGCGGATAAAAATTTTCCGTGTTCAAACAGCAGGCAAACAACAGGTTCCGCCATGGCAATAAGCATAACTGCTGCCGGCATTGCCATCATAAAGCCGTATTCAACGGCTTTGTCTTGGGTGGCACGAGCTTCGGCAATTTGATTGGCCTTGAGCTGTTTAGATAAAATCGGCAGCAAGGCAACACTGATTGCCGCTCCGACTACACCGAGCGGAAGCTGCTGCAGGCGGTTGGCATAATAAAGCCACGAAATGGCTCCGGTTCCGACCAGTGAAACCAAAATGGTGTCAACCGCCATATTTATTTGGTAAATTCCGGCACCGACAACCCCGGGAGCAATTCTTTTGAATAAAGTATGTATTTCCGGATTGCGCATAATTTTGCAAATATGAAGGTAAAGAGGAATGCGAACATCTGTTTTGCGCAAAAAGTGGTGCAGCCACAAAATTTCCAACACTCCGGCAAGAGTAATTCCCAGAGCTATGCCGTGTGCCGAGCTTGGCATAAACGGCGTAAAGCAAAAAGCGGAGGCTATCATTGTTAAATTCAAAATAACGGGAGCTGTTGCCGGAGCTGCAAATTTGTCAAAAGAATTTAAAATTCCTCCCTGAAAAGAGACAACGGAAATTAACAACAAAAAAGGAAATGTGATGCGGCAAAGCTGCACTGCCAACTCCATTTTCTTCGGTTCACCGATAAAACCGGGGGCTAAAATATCTACAATAAAGGGCATAAACACTTCAAACAGAACAACCAGCAGGCCGATAATTGCTATTAAAACGGAAATTGCCTGCGCCGCAAAAAAAAGTGATTTCTTTTTCCCGTCGCTCACCAGTTTTTGCGAGAACAGCGGAACAAAAGCGCTGGTAAAAGCCCCTTCGGCAAAAAGGCTGCGGAATAAATTAGGCAATTTAAAAGCCACGACAAATGCGTCAGCAACCGCTCCGGCACCCAAAAAGTTTGCCAGCACCATGTCACGCAAAAATCCGGTAATTCTGCTGACCAAAGTGAGACCGCCGAAAGTGGCGACAGATTTCAGTAAAGACATATTTTTTCCTTATCATACGTTGTAGTGAGTATAAAATAACCGAATAATAGTGCTTTGTATAACAAAAACCGCAAATTTATCACAAAATTTTGCACAAAATATGATAAAAATACTTGACAAAAGTTTACGTATATGTTAAAACTAGACAAAAGAGAAGAAAAAGGAGAACAGAAATGTCTGTTAAAAATACAAAAGCAAGGGACTTTGCAAAGCAAGAACATCATTATTTGCTGCAAGGTAAGCATATTGAAACAGTAAAGCCCCTGACTTTATCTGATGTTAAGAAGCTGAATAAGGCACCGTTTGTTAAAGCCGGTCATGATGAAATTGCACAAGGTGAAATGCACACGGCAAAATTTGTTCCGATGGAAAAAATTAATCCTAAAGATTTCAGTGTTGAGAATTGCACTGTTGTGGCAATGGGAACCAGAGAAGTTATAAAAAGTCCTGAGCCTCGTGTTATTAACGCGGCAATTCGTCAAGGTATGATGTCCGGCGGATATGGCAATCAGCAATACAGCAAATAAAGTTTTTTTAACGCGAAGGAATATTAAAGAAACGCAATAGGGCGTTTCTTTTTTTGTTTATAAAAAAATATTGACAAAATAGATAAAAAAGAGTAGAGTGCATACATAACATTTAAATTATTGCGTATGGATAAGAATGTGCCTTATTTGGCAAAGGTAATGCGAGTATCATTTCGCACCAGAGAGAACAAGCAGTATGCCGAAGTGTCTTTTCAGTATTATGCCATGTATTTGCTTTTCCCGACGGAGCAAACAGAGATTGTGACTGTCGCCGAAGATAGCAAACTGTGGGATAAAATCAAGACACTGAGGGCCGGAGATGAACTGAAGGCATATCCCGAAAGTGATGAGATTGCCGAAGTTAAAAAGCATAATCCGTTTGTCAGGTGGTTTTTGCTTAACTGTCAGCGGATTGAAGACCCTCACTCTTCTTTTTGAAAAATTGTCTAAAGTGTAAAGCCGCCTGTGTTGACAGCCGGCTTTTTTTGTTTGCAAAAGATATTTTATTTGTTATCATACCTACACGGCAATTTTGCCGAGAACCCGAAAAAGGGGTTCGGAGCTGTCAGAGGCTTTGGTGAATACCGGTGTTAGGGTATAATACCGTTATGTTGTTCTGTCTTAAACAGACAGAGTGATATCCCCAATTATGAATATGGTTGGGGAGATTGTGGCGTATGTTCAGGCGTTTAAAGCTAAAGGCCATGATAGTCATTCGTATTCACATGATTTCTGAACTCTCCGACCGTCCTTTGAGGCGGATTTTTTTATTTTAAATTTTGCTTAAACGGAGGAAAATGATGAAAAAAATTATGTTGATGTTAGGAATAGTGATATGTTTGGCGAATAAAACTCATGCCGAAACATGGAACTGCGGACCGGCAACTGACGGGGTGTATAGCGACAGCGTTCAATGCACTTATGATGAGACAAGTAAAACCCTCACCATATCAGGCGAAGGTGAAATGGGAAATTATGACTATCTGAATAATCATAAATCTACGGCACCTTGGGCAAAGAAAGATATTGAATATGCAATAATTGAAAATGGTATTACAACTATAGGTGACAGAGTATTTGAAGGGCTTTTTAATTTAAAGGAAGTCAAAGGAACGGAAAATATTATCAGTGTGGGGTATGCTGCGTTTGCATATAGTTCGTCACTAACCGGACTCAATTTTCCTAATGCCCAAAATGTTGGCGGTGTTGCCTTTTTGGATATACGTAATTTGGAATATGTGGAGTTACCGGAAGGTGTTATTTTTGGTAATGATAGAGACATAGGCAGTCATAGACAAGTGTTTGGCGGAACTAAAATACCTTATTGTGATAAAACAGGAGAATGCGCAAATTGTGGGAACAAGCAGGTTCAAAACGGGATAGGGTGTGTTGATGCTTGCTTATCCGGATACACATCTTACTATGGCTATTGTTTGCGCACGCGTTATACACTGCCGGAAGCAGAAGCGGCAACCTCTGATGATTTTGAAAATATGATTGAGTGGATTTTTGAGTAATAAACTTCTTTTGTCAAATAAATTTTGCTAATAAAAACGTTGACAGACAAGGAAATTAGACATAAAATTAAAGGATAAGTGAATATAATTATGAACATTTAAAACTATCATTATGGACAAAGTTACAATTTTAGATTTGAAAAAAGTCTTTCAGGACTTTTATGCGACCAGAGGCGATAGCAATTTTGCCGAGTTGATGAAAGATGATGATAAGCTTCTTGCTTGTGATTTGCGGCATGATCTCAGTCTGGACAGTATGGGTGAGGTTGTGCTTTCTCTGGAGTGCGAGCGTGTGCTCGGAATTCACATAGATATGGCTACTGCCGCCAAGTTTTTGGACGAGAATGTTCCTTTGACTGTGGAGCGATTGCTGGCTATATGCAACAACGAATTATAACTGTTACAGTTATGCAAAAGTTACTGGAAAGGCTTGCTAACAGTGAGAATCTTGCGGCTGAAATGCCGCCTTCTCAATTTGCAACAACATGCAGACAGATTTGTTCCTCGGGCTTTGAACCGGACAGAAAAGACGCCAAAAATTTTTTAGAGATTTTTTGCCGTTTCTGTTGGAAGTTGGAAGATGAACAAAGGCCGTGCTTTGAGTTGATGGCTGAGCTATTTAAACGCAGTCGGGAAAATGTGAGAATGTATTTGGTTTCGGCTTTAATGGAACACAGTATCGTCTACAACGATTTTGTGTTTTTGGCAGATGAGCTGATGCAATCGTTGAGCTTTTCGGAGCAGGAAAAAATCAAAATTTATCCGCTCGGCTGGGTCGTAGATGACTCGTTTTCCTATATAACCGAAGATGAGTTTTTGTATCGTCAGCTTCACGGAATGCCATGTTTTCACAACGATTCGGAGAAATATTTTCGTCCGAGTTGCATTAATGATTTCAAGTGTTTTTATGTAATGCTTGAAATGATGAGCAGAAGTAAACAGCCGACATACCTTTATTTAAAGGGAGGGCATTAATAAGGAGAGCGGGGTTTTTCCCGCTCTCTTGCGTTAAGGGGACGAAAAAATTCACAATTTATAAAAAAATGTATTGCATTTTAAAATATTATTGGTATATTAGCTTCCAGCTTGAGACAATCAGCGCCGACATAGCTCAGTTGGTAGAGCTACTGATTTGTAATCAGTGGGTCCGCGGTTCGAGTCCGTGTGTCGGCACCACTTATATTCCACAGGAGGGATGCTTATGTTCCTCCTTTTGTTTTAAATAACTTCTTTGGGGTAGAAATGGAATATCCTGAACACTATAAAACTCTTGAATTACCTATTTCTGCTACAGAAAAAGATGTTAAACTTCAATATCGTCGTTTGGCAAAAAAATATCACCCCGATTTGCATCCTGATGACAAACAGGCGGAAGAAAAATTTAAAAAAATAAATGAAGCATACGAAATTTTAGGAAATTCGGAAAAACGTGCGGAATATGACACAACGTGGCGCAGGCAAAAAGAAGAAGAATTGGCTGAAAAAATGAAGCATTCGGCAGTTGTTCCGACAGAAAAAACGGCGGAAGATTATCAAGATTCCGTTGTTATGCAAAACTATATATATCGTTCGCAACTGAGAAAATATCGCTTAATTCTGGTCAGCAGAATAGTAAGTATGTTTATGTCGCTTTCTATTTTATTTGCCATGATTTTTATGTTGGCGGCTAAAGATTTTCCGCAGTTTATACAAAATGTAAATAATGTGAGCGAAAAATTAATTTCATACATACATACCGGTTCACAAAAACTTTCGGATTTGAGTGAGCGGGCAAATAAATATTTTGCCGAACGCTCTATAGTGTCCGCAGTGAAAGAAGGTAATCAGGTGGATGTGATGAATTATTTGAATACCGGTGAAAATCCCAATATTACCGAAGAACAAAGCGGATACAGCCTGTTAATGCTATCACCTGATGAGCATATTACTCGTTTGTTGATAGGTTTCGGAGCCAATGTCAATTATGCGGCGCCTGACGGTAATACCGCTTTATCCGTAGCTGTTGATAAAAACAATTTAGAAATTGCTAAGCTGTTAATTGCAGCCGGTGCAAATGTTAATTATACCGATAAGAGTAATAATTACAGCCTGTTGATGAATACTGACGATATCAAAATGTATTATCTTTTGTTGCAAAACGGGGCAAATCCGAACTATGTGGCACCGGACGGAATATCCCCGCTTTATTTGGCATCTGCGGAACAAAATCAGCAAAAAATAACAGCTTTACGCGAATACGGCGCTCAAGTTAAATGGCATGATATTCGTAAAAGTCAATAAGCCATTACAATATTTCTATCAAACTCCGCTTGAGATTATCTGCGATATCAAGACGGTAAACTCCTTGATTTGAAACATTTTTCGGAAAATGCTCGGCAATATCCAATGCAAAAATGTTGGCTTGCTGATTGGAAAAATCGCGGCTTAAATTAATGGCATCGGCACTTGATATCAAATAATCCTTATAGTTATCAATGATGTTTTTGGCGTCATAAACAAAGTTATTAAATTCGGCAAAAATTTTAGAAAACGCAAATATTACCGCCACCATGATAATTAAAATCAATGATGTTAAGGCACCGACATAAATGCTGCAGAACAACCATAATCCGGCCAGTGCAAACACGCAAAGAGACTTGATTAACAGTCCGATAATGCGGCGTTTGAATTTGCGGCGAATTATCCAAATGTAAAATGCGGCCAACAAACTTGTGGATGCCAAAATTATGATACTTTGTGCAAAATTAACACTGATGTAGGCGATAAAAATTTCGGTTGCAATCAGCATGGCTGTGCTGAAAGCTACATACATAATATTGTGCATAACCTTGTAGCGGTTTATTTGTTTTTCATTTTGCTTTTTCAAAATATTAAAAGCTTTTTTTATGCGCTGATTGTTAACCACACTGACTTCTGTGCGGTTACTTTTGCGGGCAAATAAGGTATTTAGGGCCTTTTTTTCATATTTTTGCAATTTTGAAGATGGCGCACCTTTCAAAAAATAGATATGATTATCTTCTTCCGCCATATCAAAAACTTTTTTGCGGCAAAGAGTTAGCAGTTGGGCAATAAACGCAACTCTGTCATACTTGCCGACCATAATATTGCGCATTAAAGCACCATCATACGAAGGTTTAAAGCGATTATTCTTTTTATTTCTGTTTAGTGTAAACAAAGAGAGCAGATAAGAAATTAAAATTGCAGACAGACCTATTCCGGCATAAATAATTTTACCCCAATCCGTCATAAAGTGGGAAAATGTTTTATCGTAGTTTTTTAAGAACAGATTTTTATCCATTATAACACCGATATTCATACTTTCGCGATTCAGTATCGGTGTGGTTGATGAAACGGCTAAAACATTTTTATCTAAAAGAAACATATTTGCTCTGTTTGCCGAATATTGATTCTGATTGCCGATAACCGTTTGCCAATTACTGAATGAATGTCCGAACGGCAAGGCAATTATTGCGTTTGCCGAAGTTATAAATGCGTTAATCGGTGAACCTGTAATGTTCCAATCAAGCAATACTTTGCGATTGAGGTTAATCAGTTTGTTGTCTACGATATATGTAAATTTGTAGGTATATACTCCCGGTTCAAATTTTTGCGAATATTTTGGTTTCCATATAAGGTTATTTCCGATTTCTTCTTCAATATACGGAACCTTGGTGCCGTTAATTTCAACTTCTTCCAAAATAATTTCTATTTGATGGCGTTTGCCCGAGGTTTCGGTAGAGTATTTTGGGAAAAAGCGCATAAGTCCTTGTGCAAATTTTTTACCGTTTGCTACCACCACAATCGTGTCTTCTACCTTCAAAAAACCGTTCGGTTGCACGTTTATGTAACTCAAAAGGTAAGGAATATGTTCATCAGTCGGGGCCAAAAATTTACGTCCGCTCGGCAGTGTTATACGCACAGTCGGAATTTGTTCTTCCGCTTGCTCGGTGTTTTGTTGTTTAGCTAATGTGAAAAAACGGGTGGCTATTTGTGCTGCTTTATCGGCTTCGGCAGGTGTTCCGTCGGGAGCGGTAACTCCTTTGTTTTCGTCTTTTGTTTTGTCTTTAGCATTTAAGGCCGCCAAAGCTTCTTCATAAATTTTTTGAAAAGTGCTTTTTTTTGCTTCTTCCTGTGCGGCATAGTATTCCGGTGAATAAATTATGCCGATGGAAGATGCGTCATTCGGGTTTTCTCCTTCAGGCATTTCAGATTGAGCGGCTTCTTCAAAGCGTTTTTTGAAAAATTCACGAACCTCATTTTCATTGTTAGGGTTAGGCAGGCTTTCAACCGCTATAACTTCTTGCTCGGTTTTAAAGTCCGGATTATGCTTCATCATCCCGACATCAGCAATGGAACGAACATCAGCATTTGCTGCGGTAACAAAAAATGTAAAAATGAAACATATTGCAAAAAAAAGTTTTTTCATAATTTCCTCGTAATGTTTACAAATAAATTATCATCATATAATATAGGCGGCAAAGATTAAAAAAGTTATAAGGAGAAAGAACTATGAAAAATAAAGTTGCGGCGATTATTTTGGGTGCAGGTAAAGGGACAAGAATGAAATCAGACAAGCCTAAAGTGTTGATGCCGGTTTGCGGAAAAGCAATGATTAACCATATTATAGACACGCTGAAAACAATTCCGGCAGATGATATTGTTACGGTTATTTCTCCGGACGGTGACGCGGTTAAACAGGCTGTTGCTCCGTATAAAACTTGTGTTCAGTCAGAACAGTTGGGAACAGGTCATGCCGTTAATTGCGCTCGTGATTTGCTGAAAGATTTTGACGGAACAATTATGGTAATTTTCGGTGATACCCCGTTGATTAGTAAAAAAACGTTCTTAAATTCTATTAATAAGGTTGAGGATGGGTATGCTGTTGTTGTTTTGGGGTTTAGACCTGCCGATCCGGCGCGTTACGGTCGTTTGGTGATGAAAGGTGATGAGTTGGAACGCATTGTGGAATTTAAGGATGCTGACGACGAACAAAAAGCCATTAACTTCTGCAATTCGGGATTTATGGCTTTTGACGGCAGATATTTGTTTGAGATTCTCAGTAAAATAGGCAATAAAAATGCCGCCGGAGAGTTTTATTTAACGGATGCCGTTGAAGTTGCCAAACAAATGGGCTTAAAATGCACTGCCGTAGAAGGAGATGCCGAAGAGGTGGCAAGTGCAAATACTTTGGAAGAATTGGCCTTATTGGAACAGTATTACGGTAAAAAATAATGCATAAATTAACGCAATTCGTTTATTATTCGGTGCTGCTTTTGGTTACGTTGTTTGTTGCTTACATGACAACAGTGTTGGCAATTTCACCAAAAAAAGATGCCGAAGATCGCGGCTTTATCGGCTGCACAAAGCAACTTGTCGCAGATATCGGATTATGCGAAAAAGGCAGTGTCTTTTGTGTTCTCGGGGTTATTTGGAATGATACCGTATGCAACACAAAAGTTGTCGGCAGCGGTTTTGTTGAGTGGATAAACGGCAAACAAAGTCGTCCTTGGGATAATTATTTGTTTGTTCCGAAATTTGATACGGCAGATTTTCCCAAAACAGACGTTTACGACGGAGATGCCGAATCCGATATTTCGGAATTGCACGAACAGAACCGATTTTTACAAGAAAAGCATGATGAGCTGGAAGCGGCGAAACAGCGTGTGTTCAAACTTAATCCGGATGTTTTGACACCTGAATATGAAGGTGATGACACCGGTGGTGTTGCCTTTGATAAGATGCCGCAGGAATTTGAAAACGCATATTTGCCGCAAGATATTAAAGATGAGGCCGATTGGGATAATGAAAAAGATATGGAGGAACCAAAGAATGAAAACTGAAATGCCGGCATGGGATTTATCGGATTTTTACCAAAATATAGATGATAAACAAATTCAGAAAGATTTGGATTTTTATAAAAACAGCGCATCTGAATTTGCGCAAAAGTATAAAGGAAAACTTAAAGAGCTTTCGGCTAAAGAATTTTTAGAGGTTATTAAAAGTATTGAAAAACGCTCGCAAACAGCCTCTAAACTCGGTGGTTTTGCTTACCTTAACATGGTTACGCAAATGAAAAACCAAAAAGCGGTTGCGTTTTATCAGTCCATAGAGGAAAAGCTCACGGAGTATGCCAAACCAACGGTATTTTTCAGTATAGAATTTAACCAACTTGACCGGAAAAAAATTGATGAATGGCTCAAAGATGAAAATATTAACTTTTATCGCCACTGGATAAAAAGACTACGCAGGTTTAAGGATTATGAATTATCGGAGCCGGTGGAAGAAGTTTTGTTGGAAAAATCTCTTACGTCCGGAGAAGCTTGGGTTCGTTTGTATGAAGAAACATCTTCCCGTCTTGTTTATGAAGTTGACGGAAAAAAATATAATGATGCCGAAATTTCTAAGCTTACATTAGATAAAAACTCAGATATCAGAGCCAAAGCCGGTGCGGAAACAAACAGAGTTTTGAAAGAAAATGGGCATCTTATTACTTATATTTATAACATGGTGATGAAAGATAAGGCTATTGAAGACGAAAAACGCGGTTTCAAAACGCCGGTATCGGCGCGTAATTTGAGTGAAGATGTGACGGATGAAGCTGTTGATGTTTTGGCACAAACAGTAAAAAAACACTACAAAGATATTGCCCACCGATTTTATAAATTGAAGGCAAAATGGCTCGGGCTGAAAAAAATCAGTTATTGGGACAGAAATGCTCCGTTGCCTTTTTCGGAAGATATTACCTACACATGGGATGAGGCGGTAAAGATTGTTTTGGATGCTTATAAAGAGTTTTCGCCTAAGCTTTACGATATTGCAAAAGACTTTTTTGAAAATAATTGGATTGATGTTCCTCCGCGCGACGGAAAACGAAGCGGGGCTTTTTGCAGCGGGCCGTTGGCGACAATGCACCCGTATTTAATGCTTAACTTTGTCGGAAAGCAAAATGATGTGCTGACACTTGCTCATGAATTGGGACACGGATGTCATCATCAACTCAGAATAAAAAATGGCGAATTGAATGAACATTCGCGTATGACATCGGAAGAAGTTGCTTCTGTTTTTGGCGAAATGGTTGTATTTCAGTCAATGTTGAAAAATGCGCGTAATGATAAAGAAAAACTTTGCCTGATTGCCTCCAAAGTCAGTGATATGATTAATACGGCAATCCGCCAGATAGCTTTTCACTTTTTTGAATTGCGGGCGCATAACGAACGTAAAAAGGGTGAAGTTTCGGAGGAGCGTTTATGTCAAATTTGGCTGGAAGAAATGCGCGAAAGTTTGGGCGACTTTGTTGATGTTTCGGAAAAAGATTGCGACCATATTTGGGAAATGATAGGTCATTTTTTCTTTTTACCGTTCTATGTTTACGCATATTCATTTGCCGATTGTTTCGTCAACTCTTTGTATCAGGTAAGTCAAAGCGGCAAAGTTGATTCTTTTGCCGATAAATATCTTGATATGTTGTCTAAAACGGCTCTTGAAGACTATGATAAAATTTTGGCTCCGTTCGGACTGAATCCGAATAGTGCGGATTTTTGGGAATATGGTCTGAACTTGATTTCATCATATATTGATATTTTGGAAGAGTTGGATAAAAAAATCAACTGATTAAAATGCAAAAACCGCACCTGATGGTGCGGTTTTTTGCACAGATTACATATCAGCGCAGAGAATAGCACGAATCCAAACATTCAATACATGACTCTATACTGTAGTTGATGATGGAATATCGTGTATGGGTATGGAACCATCCGCCAACTCTGGTTACGACGATGCAAACAATGTCATTCTTTGCCAAGGAACGGATGCTACCGGCAATTTCCAAGTCAAAATCACGTCCTTCCCAATAAGGAATGTTGATGTAGGACTCATGGTCTGTTTCTACGGAGATGTCATGAAGGATGTCTTCTTTTTTAGCTAATTTCAGCCTGATATGAGCGCCGTTGCGGTCATAGTTGACATGAGTCACTCTTCCGGAGAACTTAATTTTTGAAATGATTTCCATACGCTTTTTGGTCTCGGCTTCTACGAGACGTGCTGTTAAGTTATACAAAATTAATTATAAAATTTTGCATCATTCTACGCTTTTTTTTATTTTTGTCAAGCAAAGGTTATTATTTGCAACGGTTGCAGATTTATTTATTCAAATACCAATCTACCGTTTTCACAATTCCCGTATCAAAATTTTCGTCTGCGTGCCAACCGAGTTCATTTGTCAGTTTGCTTGAATCTATGGCATAACGAAAATCGTGTCCGGCTCTGTCTTGCACAAAGGTAATTAAATCAGCATATTTTGCACCGTTTTTGCGTGGACGACGCTCATCTAAAAGCGCGCAAATTGTCTTTACAATCGTGATATTGTTCCGTTCGTTAAATCCGCCGATATTATAGGTTTCGCCGGCTTTTCCCTTATGGAAAATTAAATCAATCGCTTTGCAATGGTCCAAAACATACAGCCAGTCACGCACATTCAAACCTTGGCCGTAAATCGGCAGCGGTTCTTCTGCTAAGGCTTTTTCTATGATGTGCGGAATCAGCTTTTCATGATGTTGTTTCGGGCCGTAATTGTTAGAGCAATTAGATGTGGTAACATTCATACCGAAGGTGTGATGATAAGCGCGAACTAAAAAGTCTGAGCTGGCCTTGCTGGCTGAATATGGCGAGTTTGGCGCATAAGGTGTTGTTTCGTGAAAAAATCCTTCTGCCCCCAGCGTTCCGTATACTTCATCAGTGGAAATATGGTGAAAACGGCAATCTTCATAACCGGTTTTGCATTTATTCGGAGCTTCCATCCAATGCTTGCGCGCTGCTTCCAGCAGATTAAACGTGCCTACTATGTTGGTATTGATAAACGCGCGCGGTCCTTTAATGGAATTATCTACATGGCTTTCGGCGGCAAAGTGAATCACTCCGCGCACGTCATATTTTGCAAATAATTCTTCCATTTTATCCGCATCGCAAATATCGGCTTGGATAAATGTGTAGTTTGGCATATTTTCACATTCTTTTAAGTTATCCAAATTGCCGGCATAAGTCAGCTTATCTACATTAATCACATTGTATTCCGGATATTTTTCGCAGAAATAAGGCACAAAATTTGAGCCGATAAATCCGGCACCTCCGGTAACTATAATTGCTTTAGACATTGTTTCAATCCTTCTTCCCAATGTTCAATTTCTATATTAAATGTTTGTTTGATTTTGCTTTTATCCAACACGCTGTAAAACGGACGCGTTGCTTTAGTCGGATAAGCTGAGCTCGGTATCGGATTTACTTTGCAGTTTAACTCCGATAATTCCATAATTTTGCGGGCAAAATCATACCACGAGCAAACACCCTCGTTGGTAAAATGGTAAACGCCTTTATTTTCGGTGCTTATCTGCGGCAAAATCTGCACAATCACCTGTGCTAAATCGGCGGCATAAGTCGGTGTCCCGATTTGATCGGCTACAACATTCAAGTTTTCCTTTTCGGCTCCCAAACGGCGCATGGTTTTCACAAAATTGTTGCCGTAAGGAGAATACAGCCAAGCTGTTCTGATTATTACAGCTTCTTTGGCATATTTTAATACTTCTTGTTCTCCGGCAAGTTTTGTTTTTCCATAGACCGAAACCGGATTTGCTTTGTCTTCCGGCCGGTAAGGTTTGTGAGCTAATCCGTCAAACACATAATCGGTGGAAATATGCACTATTTTTGCGCCGCTTAAAGCTAAATTGCGCGGGCCGTCAATATTGATTTTAGCCGCCAAATCTTCATCATCTTCGGCTTTATCTACCGCAGTATAAGCTGCACAATTTATAATCGTTTCAATTTGATGAGCAGACACAAAATTTTTTACGGCAGTTTCATCTGTAATATCCAAATCGGCAACATCAGTCAAAACGGCTTCCGGTAAAAGTTTAGAAAGCTCTGTGCCGAGTTGACCGTTACTACCCGTTATCAGGAACATCTTTTAGTCCTTTCGCAATTCTGTCTTTTTCTGATGTCAAAACTTTGTCCGCCGGTATGCGCCAATCAATGCCGATGTCAGGATCATCATAGCGGATACCGAACTCAGACTCTTTACAGTATAAATTATCGCATTTATAGGCGAAAACTGCTGTTTCACTCAAAACCGAAAAGCCGTGCAAAAAATGACGAGGGATAAACAACTGGCGCTGATTTTCTGCCGACAACTCAACCGCTACATGTTTACCGAATGTTTTTGAGTCTTTTCTGATGTCAACGGCAACGTCCAAAACTTTACCTTGCAAAACACGCACAAGTTTTGCCTGACTGTGTTCTCCGAGTTGGCAATGCAGTCCGCGAATAACTCCGTAACTTGACTTGGACTGATTGTCCTGAATAAAGCGGTTGGTTATTCCGTTTTTAATAAATTCCGCTTCGTTGTAGCTTTCAAAAAAGTACCCGCGGGCATCTTCAAAAATTTGTGGCTCAATGATGAAAACTCCGTCTATTTCTGTTTTTATAAAATTAAAGCTCATGTCTTTCCTCATACACTTTTTGCAAATATTTTTTGTAGTTACAGTCTTTTAACGAGTTGATATTTTCAAGCATTTGGGCATCAGATATGAAACCGCGGCGATACGCTATTTCTTCAATACAGGCAATTTTAAGCCCTTGCCGTTTTTCAATAATCTGCACAAATTGCCCGGCATCCATCAGGCTGTCAGGTGTTCCGGCATCAAGCCACGCATTACCGCGGCGCATAACCACAACATTGAGTTTTTTTTCTTTCAAGTATAAATTATTCAGGTCGGTTATTTCCAACTCGCCGCGGGCGGAAGGCTTAAGACTTCGTGCTTTTTCTACCACATCCGGAGGATAAAAATACAGTCCGACCGAAGCGTAATTTGACTTTGGTTGTTTTGACTTTTCTTCAATAGAAAGCACATGATTATCCTTATCAAATTCTACTACACCGAAGCGTTCCGGATCAGATACATGATGGGCAAAAATCGTTGCACATTTCCCTTTGTTTTGGTTAACTTCCTCTTTAAATGTATGAAATTGCTGCCCCATGTAAAATATGTTATCTCCCAAAATAAGACAAACATCATCATTTTCAATAAAATCAGCTCCGATTGTAAATGCCTGAGCAATTCCTTTCGGCTCATCTTGAATGGCGTATTGAATTTTTATACCGAGAGTCTGACCGTTGCCGAGTAAACGCTCAATATTAGGGGTATCCTGAGGTGTTGAAATGATTAAAACATCTTTTATTCCGAACAGCATTAGTGTTGATAACGGATAATAAATCATTGGTTTATCGTATACCGGCAAAAGTTGCTTTGACGTAGTTTTAGTCAGTGGATATAAGCGGCTGCCGCTGCCTCCGGCAAGTAAAATTCCCTTCATTTTATTCTCCTGCAATAAACAACGAATAAATATTTGTATATTTTTTTAACCGAAAAGACAAGAGTTTTGCCTTGTTTTATAACAGATAATTTGGTATCCGAAAAGAAGAATGTCTCCGTTGAAGGAGACATTCTTGACTGCTGTTTCAGCATTATAAATTGGCTTTGAAAAATTCTTCCATTTTATCAAACGGGATAACGTCGGTTTTGTAGTATAAATCAACGTGTGTGGCATTCGGAATAATGAAAAGCTCTTTGTTGTCACCGGTTAATTTTTTGTAGGCATCTTCTGAAAAATAGCGGCTGTGAGCTTTTTCGCCATGTATCATCAATACCGGATTTTTAATGGTATCGCTATATGCTAAAATAGGCTGAGTTATGAGTGAAAGAGCAGATGTCGTATTCCAGTGTCCGTTGGAATTTATGGAGCGTTTATGGAATCCGACAGGTGTTTTGTAATATTCAAAGTATTCTTTCACGAATTGAGGCTCTTCTCCGGTTAATTTTTCCGGTAAACCGGCTGCTTCGGCAAAAGTTCCGTTTTTATAATCAGCCGTGCGTTGATTATTTAATTTTTCGCGTAAGGCATACAAATCTTCTGCAGACATGGAATCATTATATCCTTTGGCAGATACTCTGGTCATGTCATACATTGTTGATGTTACCGTGGCTTTGATTCTGGTATCTTGAGCGGCAGCATTTAAAGCAAAACCACCGAACCCGCAAATACCGACAACTCCGATTTTGTGTTCGTCAACTTCCGGCAAGGTGCTTAAAAAGTCAACAGCGGCACTGACATCATCCGTATTAATATCGGGTGAAGCAACATTGCGGACATTCCCGCCGGATTCACCGGTAAATGACGGATCAAAGGCGAGGGTGATGAACCCGCGTTCCGCCTGGGTTTGGGCATATAAACCGGAAACCTGCTCTTTAACGGCACCAAATGGTCCGGTTATGGCTATAGCTGCACTTTTCTCGTTGTTCTTTTCTTTCGGTTCGTATAAATCTCCGACAAGTTCTATTCCGAAACGATTTTGGAATTTAACTTTTTTAACCGTGACTTTTTCTGATTGCGGAAAAACTTTATCCCACTTTGTTTCATCAGCTGTTGCTGATTTTCCGGTTGCAAGCAAAATTGCGAAAAAATATGCAAAACATTTAATGAATTTATTTTTCATGAAAACCTCCTTATTTAATCAACTGTATATAAGGTATATAAAAATTTTAAAATAGCAAATACTTATAATGTATAATCTGAAATGCTTTCAGAGCATAATAAAAAATTATTTTTTATGGTATTTTTAACTAAAATATGCTATAAAACGGAAAATATTTTGAAAGGAAAAAATATGAAAATAAGTAACAATACCGATATAAGCGGCAGATTTATGAAACAAATTGTTTTAGCCGTTAGTTTTATTTGCGTTATTTCTTTTTCGGCAGGCGCAGATACAATTTCAACCGATAAATCCGGTTTTGCCGAAATCAGTTCGGTGATTGATGATGCGGCATTTGATATCCGATACTACTCCGCAAATAACTTTACCGGCAACAAGATTAACGGCTATAAAGCACCGCGGGCATACCTTACGAAAGAAGCTTTATCCGCTCTGGCAAAGGCTGCCGAAGACTTACGGAATCAAGGATACCGTTTGTTGATTTGGGATTCTTATCGTCCGCAAAAGGCAGTAGATAATTTTGTAAAGTGGATTAATGATGCGAATGATCAAGGTGATAAATCTTTTTATCCGACTTTGGAGAAATCAAATTTGTTAGCCGGCAACTATATTGCGGAAAAATCCGGCCATACCAGAGGCAGCACGGTGGATTTAACCATTATTAAAAAGGACGGTGGTTTTGTTGATATGGGCGGGACATTTGATTTGTTCAGTGAAATTTCTCATCCGGATTATGCAGATATAACGGACGAACAAAAGCATAATCGTCAAATTTTGCATGATGCCATGACAAAAGCCGGATTTGTCGGAATTGACTCCGAATGGTGGCATTTTACTCTTGAAAATGAGCCGTATAAAGACACTTATTTTAATTTTGATGTTGAGTAGGTAATTTGAAGTGTATCTTTGGTTTATTTTGAAAAAATCCCTCACGGCCGGTTACGGCGGTGGGGGATTTTTGATTCAGAACCAAACATGAGTTTGGGTAAGATAGTCTAAAACATCATTGATGTCTTGACATTCTCCGATGTAGTGCATGTGTGCATAGTCACCATAAACTTCTTTACGAAGCGGCTTCTTGAATTCTTTGAAAACACTTCCAAGACCAACATCAGGAGAATGGAGCATAAATTGATTATTGCGGATAAACAGAAGGCGTAAATCACGCATAGCTTCTTCATGAGTTTCAAGAATATGCACCATATTCCACCAAATCGGATAAACAGTGTCTACTGACCAATCGTCTATGTCCCCGACATCATCAAATCCTTTGACGATAATCAAATATCGGTCTCCGTATTGCTGTGTCAGACAAGATGAAATGTCGTATTTTGGATAGGCACTCTTTAACTCATCCAAAATTTGTTTAACTTTTGTTTGTTCCATAAGCAAAAAGAGTTTAAGTTGTTAAATTTTTCTTACTTTGATAATTTCGGGCAATCATAAAAAATGCTACGGCAAAGAATATCAGCAGCCTTACCAACACTTCAGTTTGCTTAATCGGAGCAACTATGTATACCAAGATACATAAACCGGCACCATAAACCGATGCTCCGCAAAATAAAGTAACAGCGTAGTTGCCGCAGATCCTGTTATACTCTTTCACCGTGTCTTTTGTTTCGGCAAGCGGTATTTTTAATTTCCACACTCTGTAATATACACGAAACATCAGAGCCAAAGCTAAAATTGTCCATGCCGAAATAATATACGGCATCACGTCTTTTAATGCTATTTCCATACACATTTTGATTAATTATTATGATAATTGTAATTTTACAATATAGACACTAACCAAAAAACTTATCGGAGTCAAACAAAAACATCCGTTAATATGTTTAAGTCAGTTTTTCGTTTTTCATGAATCTGTATAATGTTGTATAATTAATCTTTCAGATTTTGGCGATTTGCTTTTTTTGAATGTTTTGTGATAGCAGTGTTTTAATTAAACCATCTTTACCCGTAAGCTTTGTTAATTTGTTTTTACTTCCCTTTTTTCTGCCTATGTGTTTGCCTTCGGCTCGCAGTCTGTCTAAACACCTTTTGGTTCGTTGACTGATTAAGTTTCGCTCTATTTCTGCCGACAAACCGAAAGCAAAGGCGAGAACTTTGGATTGAATATCAGCACCCAATTTGTAATTATCTTTAATCGTCCAGACCTGACAACCGATATTCATACAATGGTGCAGAATAGACATGATTTGTAAAAGATTTCGTCCCAGTCTTGATAATTCACTGGCAATTATAATATCATCTTGTTTTATTTTCTTTAATAAAAGCCCAAGTTTGCGTTCGTCTAAATTTTTGCGAGATGAAATTGTTTCCTGCACCCATTTATCAACTCTGAGACTATTGTTTTCGGCAAATTGCTCTATTTCAAAGCGTTGATTTTCATTGTTTTGTTTATCTGTTGAAGTGCGTATATATCCGTAAATCATAGTCAATCCTTTTTAAAATATTTATCAAAGAATCAACAGTTTACAGCAAAGATGGAGTATTGAAAAATAAGGAACATTAAAAATCAATGTCTGATTACTTATACCATAGTGCATAAATTTTGTCAATAATTATTTATTATCAGCTATTTCGTTATTTTTATCGTTATCCCCTGAAACATTGCAAAAAACCGTTCGGTTTAACGCAATATTTTAAGGAGAAAAGTTATGCTTACTTATGATGAGACATTAAAAAAATTTGAAGGCGAAACAATGGAAATTATGCCGACAGATAAAAAAAGAATTTGTATTCCGGTTCACAATCATGTAGGCTCTCATGAAGAATAATTTACCGGCTGGGACGGTTCAAAACAAAAAGTAGTCGGATATAAATTTATCAATGAAAATGATAAATCCGAACAAGTTGCATCTGCTCAGGATGGTGTTTTAATGTGCTATGAAGGAAAAACACCGGATGGAAAAAATCGTTCTGAAGTGATTAAAGACTATTTGGATGCCCATCCGTTGGCAGCAAAAACCAAGGGCGGTGTTGAAAAATTGGTTGCTTTTATGAATGAAGCTACGAAAGAAACCAGAGCAGACGGCACAATACGCGGAGATGTTTATTCAACAGATTTAGGATTTGTTTCTAAAAAAGTTCTTGGAGCGCCGGCAAAAGAAAATATTCAACCGGGACAAATGATTGTTGGACAAAAAGTTCAAGCAACATTACAGGCATTCAAGGTTGCAGAAGGTGTTGAGTTTGAGGGAGCTCCGGGAACAGCTTCGTCTCAAAAAGCCGGTAAGGGCGGTGCTTATATTATCAAAGACGACAGTGGCGCGCGTATGATTCAAGCAGAAGAATTTAAAAAAGCGTATGTTGTTACGAAAACACCAAAGACTATGATGCATGAAAATGTCCACGAATAATGTGGTGAATTAATCTGTAAAAAGCCGGACAAGTTGTTCGGCTTTTTGAATTATTAAGCATCAAGGATTTTGATTAATTCCGGTGGACAGGCACGCGGTCCGCGAACAGCTTTAACACCAAAATTTTTCAGCCTGGCAAAAGGCATAAAATCTTTATTATATTGTTTAAGCATTTTAATTTTCATTACGTGTGTCATTATATTGCGGATTTGCCGGTATCAACCAAACTGTCTTGCCATTCTTATTTTTGGCATGAACCCTGACTGTGAAGTTGTGACTTTCATCAAGCAAATTAAATAAAACTTTATCTTCAATCGTATCATTAAGAACGATAGTTATCCAACTTTTTTTATTCATGTGATATGCCGGATAGAAGCCTTTTTGCTTACGTAAAACGGGAATCTTTTCTTCACTTAATTTTATGTTGACAACTTCTGTTTCGCCGCTTTTGTTTTTATCAAGTTTAGAATAATCCATATTCATTATAAGAGCATACCACTTTCCGTTTTCAGAATTTTTGAAAACTCCGTAACCGGAAAATGTGTTCCATGGAAAGCAAGGATTATCGCCGTATTTTTCAAAAATATACGAAGTCAGGCGATTTGCCTGTGCGTATGTAAAAAGCTCTACCTGACAACATCTGTCTCTGATGTCTTCCAATATTTTTATATACGCCTCGCGAACATCATTAGCAAATCCTCCCATTGTTTCTACTCGTAAAGGCAAAAAAATATCTTTTGTTGCCACTTCATAAACTTCTCCACTCAAGTTGTTTTGTTTATCAATGGTTATAAGAGCCTTAAAGTCACCATTCATAAAAGTTTTTTCACAAACCCAACCTTTATCCGATTGTATAAAGCCTTGTGCCGCTAATTTTGCCAAATCAATTTTCGTATGCTTAAAAATATTCTGCTCTATTGTCATTCTTTCTCCAATCGTTATGATGACTATGTAAATTTCTTTTGACAAAATCAAGTCAATCATATTCCGGTAACAATGGAAAGCTAAACAATTAGTTGTGTGCCTAATATCCGGCGACATTTAATAATATAAAAACATCCCCTCAAAAGAATTTTCTTCAAAGGGGAGGCTTTTAAAGTTTGTCGCAGAAAACATTCATTCACTTAACACATTTAGTGAATATTCTCTTTACTTTCAATGTCTTCTATCACTTTTTGTTTTTCTGCTAATACACTGTCTATATAGTGTTTATAGATTTCCGGATACTGCTCCGCAACGATTGGCATCTGTTCGGCAAACGCATTAACATAGCGGAATCTATTGCCGCTTCTCATCATTTTTAAAGCCGCATCAACACGTTCTTTCTGCGGATTGGTTTCAACTCGCATATTGTCACCAATCATCATTTTTTGACGTGTTTCATTATTGTAAACCGGCCAAGCATATTTTTCGGTAGACGGATTTCCGGTTTTTGCGAAATTAGCAATCATCTTTTGAAATTCCAATGCCAAGTCTACTTCTTCTTTGGTACCCTTAACATCAACTCCGTCAAATGTTCCGAACATATAGAAACAATCTACGGCATGAGCTGCCCCTAAATATTCAGGATAGTCATATTTCTTTTCAAAGGTATAACTGTAGCCGATACCGCCGTTTTTAGCATGTTCTAATGCCTGATAGGTGTTACCTATGGAAAGTGTTTTATCGTCCATATAACGTCTGGCGATTTCTTTACCGGAATAGCCTAAATTCTCTAAAGCTTTTTTATATTGCGTTAAATCCTTTTTAAATTCATCTGTTTCCATATTTTCATCCATATCCATGGATATCTGGCAGATGGCATCAAACATCGGTTCATAACCCAGAAAAACATTTATAAAATAAAGAAATTCGTCAGCAGTATGTCCCTGCATAATGATTAAATCTTTACTCATACCGTCTTCCCAAAGTTTGAACGGATCATTTGGTACAATTTTACCGTCACGCACAATCAAACTATAAACATCTAAGGCATTTTTATCCCAATAGTCTTGAATTGTTTTGAAGTCAATTTGCTGTAAATCTTTGACAGTTTTTACACCCAAGTCTTTTTTGAGAGCTTCCGGCAGAGCTGTAGTCTTTTCAATATCATTTCCCTGATTAACAGATCCGCTCATCGGAATTGCTTTTTGAAATAAACCTTTCGCTTCAGGCAAAGTGCAAAGTGTTGAAACTGCTCCGCCGCCGGCTGATTCACCGGCAATCGTGATGTTATTCGGATCACCGCCGAAAGCAGCAATATTTTCTTTAATCCATTTCAGTGATTGGACTAAGTCAAAAATACTGTTATTGATAGATGTTTCATATTCTTTACCATCAGGAAATTCGGAAAGGTTAATTATTCCCATCATACCCATACGATAGGTAACCGTAACCAATATCACATCAGGGTTATGTTGAACAAAGAATTGTCCGTTGTATAATGGGTCGGCAGTACCGCCTTGCAACCAACCGCCCCCGTGGATAAACACCAGAACAGGTTTTTCTTTTTCCCCGTTAACATTTTTCCAAACATTCAAATTCAAGCAAGCTTCGCTCTGCTCATAAAGCGAGGATCTTTCTCCTGTCGGATCAATCGGTTGCATACACGACGGTCCGAAGTAATAAGCTTCATAGACTTTATCCGACGGTTCGGGATCTGTTGCCTTCTTGAAACGTTTATCTCCTACCGGTTGTGTTGCAAAAGGAATGCCTTTCCATGCAATAACATCATCTTTTTTGGTGCCGACAAAAATGCCGTTTTTACAATCAGCCGCCAAACTTTTATCATATTGGCCGGTTATTTGCTGATTGGGATGATACTCTTCTATCTGGTTACTTTCCTGCCATTGTGCCGGCGTTTTGTAGGGAGAAACATTATTATCCCCATAACAAACATTACTGATGCCGCTCAATACCAAAACAGCTGCACTTAAAATAGTTAATTTTGACATATAGTCCTCCCGTTATTGTTTACCACAGAGTAATGCTATATTGTTTTATTACAATATTCAACACTTTATATCATTTTATTAAAAAAATTGACTATTAAAAGTATTTAATATAAAAAGAATAGTGAACGTGACGACAAACAAAAGGAGAAAAAATGAAAATTTTAACTACAACTATTTTAGTAGCCGGATTATGCTTTGGTTTTATGACAGAAGCAGATGCTTGTTCGCGTGTAACATATACCTCTGAAGATGGGAGCGTTGTTACCGGTCGTACAATGGACTGGTTTAAACCGGATGAGGTGCAATTTGTTCTCTCTCCAAAAGGAGTTGAATATTCCGGTTTAGGTGCTAACCCATTTAACTGGACCTCAAAATATGCCAGTTTATCGGTTAACAGCTATGGTTTTGTAAATTCCGGCATTAACGAAGAACGTCTGGCTGTTGATGTGCTGTATTTGGAAACCTCAGATTACGGCGATTTACAACCCGGCGAAAAAACAATGACATCGGGAGTATTGACACGTTTCTTATTGGATAATTTTGCCTCTGCTCAAGAAGTCGCTGATTACTTCAAAGACGAAAAATTTCGTGTTGTTTTAGATGAAGAAAAGGCTAAACTTTTGGGTGCCCCTTTCAATGTTCATTACATTGTGACGGATAAAACCGGTGATAACGTTATTATTGAATATATTGACGGCAAAGCCAAAATACACCATCAAAAGGGAAGAATTGTCTTCACCAACGATCCTGAATATGATAAAATGCTTGCCATACGAGATTATTTTAAAGAGGCAGGAATTGAAGGCGGTATGCCGGGCTCATCACTGTCACAGGCTCGTTTTGTATATTTAACAGGCTGGTTGGAGCAGATGGTAAATACTCCTTTTCCGGAAATAAAAACAGAAATTCCGGAATACACATTTGCTGACCAAACATCAGCCATGGTGCTTTCCTTAATGCGCGGTGTTTCCACCCCTTACGGATTGGTTTTTGACACCGAACACTTAAATAATACATCTACTTTGTGGCGAACGATATCTGATGTGAAAAATGGTATTTTTTATTTTGATTCTGCTTTATTACCTTTAACATTTAAAGTAAATTTGAATGAAGTTGATTTTACTAAACCTAAGACTGTAAGTCCTTATAAAGATAATATACCACAAGGTGACATTACTGAATTGTTTAAATAATGTTTCACCGCACACTTAAAAGGAGCAGTAAATATTGCTCCTTTTTTTGGGGATTTATAGCGGATTAAATTCTTTATTCGGCGACTGCTTTTTCGCCTCAAACTCCGATTTCATTACAAAAATAAAAATTGAAGACCATAAAAAATATGGTAAAATCCGTTATGAACTTGTTGACTCTCAAAATTTCCGCGCTAATAATAGAACAGAAATAGAACACAAGGATATAAAATGACACAAGATATAAAGTTAGTTCTATTGCAGTCAAATGACCGCGAGCAGTTCATTAAGGACAATCAGGAAGCGTTCAAATATGGTGCAACCGAGGAGTTTGGCGTGCGTGATGAACACTTTGAGGAAGACGGCGAGATTATCTCTCGTGCGATCATTGAGCAATCCATAGATGAAGGCGAAGCGTATCGGATTATGCTGGACGGTCAGAAGGTCGGCGGTGTTATCGTTAAAACCGAAGGTGATAAAGGTGATTTACATATTCTGTTTGTTTCGCCTAAAGTACATAGCAAGGGTATCGGATATGCCGCTTGGTGTGCCGTTGAAAAGATGTATCCGCAAATCAAGGTTTGGGAAACCGTAACGCCGTATTTTGAAAAGCGCAACATACACTTTTATGTAAATCGGTGCGGTTTTAAGATTGTGGAGTTTTACAACGAACATCATAAAGACATGAACAGCACGGACGGCTGGCTTAATGAAATGTTCCGCTTTGAAAAGGTTATGAAATAAGGAAGCCAAATTCGGCAGAGGTATTATTAAGACTGGGCTGTGATTACTGTATAAAAGACAATGCTTTCATTCCCAAAATAAGGAAAACAGCACCGACAACCACCGAGCCAATCAAATAAAGACATGCTTCCAAATGGCTATTCTGGTTGAATAATGTAGTGAAATTAAGCAAATATGTGGAAAATGTGGTAAAACCGCCAAGTAATCCAGTCATAATGAATGTTTTGGTAGCAGGTGGCAGATTTGTATATTTCTCAAAATAGGTATAAGCAACACCGATAAAGAAAGCACCGAGAACATTAACAACAAATGTTCCCCAATGATTTGTAATTAACTGACAGCATAGCCATCTTAAAACCGAACCGATACCGCCACCAATAAAAACGCTTAACAAGTTTATCATATTAAATCCTTTGATATTAAACTTTATAAACACAAAAGAAATATTTCGCAACAGATTTTTGTTCAAACCAAAATCAGCAAATTGCTCCCGATAAATATTTTTGTGAGGGGAACTCACTGAAATTTAATATAGCAATACAAGGAGATAATATGCTTGAAAAATACAATAAAGAAGATAATAGTTACACCCATTACATTCATATTTCAGAATT
>JAFUTN010000029.1 GCA_017484225.1 Alphaproteobacteria bacterium | reverse complement strand
TGCTTTTGGCGGAGTGTATAGGACTCCGCTTTATTACATAAAGCTTTTTCTCATGATTTTCTAATTTCGCTTCGTGTCGCTCACGCTCGCTTGCTCAATAAGTAAATCATGCTCTTGCAGACAAAAACAACCGGAGCAGCGGTTGTTTTTGCTTAGCGAGCCTCCCGGTTCAAGTCCATGCACTTACCGCACAAAAAAACGGCCACCTTTCGGTGCCGTTTGCTTTTGGCGGAGTGTATAGGACTTGAACCTATGCACCGCTATGATACGGTGACGGATTAGCAATCCGCTGCATTACCCCTCTGCCAACACTCCACTATGCTGACTTGCCTATTAATATAATAACTTTTTTTTATCGTCAACATTTTTTTATAAAAAATTTAAATGAATTGACAACTTCTTTTTTTTATTGATATTTATGCATACTGCATTTTTTATTCTTTTATTGCCGGTTTTTTGTTTGAATATTTGTTATATAAATTTAATTACTTAACCTATTTGAACTGCTGAATGTTTTTATGCCATACAAAATTGGGAATAAAACACACCCGACCTTTTATCGGAATTAATTAAAAAAGGCGGTTTAATCAACCGCCCTTGCTTAATTATCAAAAATTGAAATCCCGCGTTCCATACGAATACGTTGCGATTCTATCGTAGTGGCCAAATTCATCTTGCCGCTTTTGATAATACCGCGGACTTGGTCACCTTTTGTTCCGTCCGGATTTGCGAATACATACTCAATTTTAGGGCGTTTCGGCACCCCGACCAAAGATTGGTGCAATACACCCAAAATGCCGTTACCCACCAAATCGTAGGCCATATCTTCGGAAATACCGGAAGCGGCTGCATATTTTACGATAGACTGAATTGCATCAGTAACCGTGCTGGCGTGAATCGTTGACAAAACCAAGTGTCCGGAAATAGCGGCACGCAATGCTTCGGAGGCAATTTCCGGATCGCGAATCTCTCCCAAATAAACGTAACGCGGCTTTGAACGCAACATTGATTTCAAACCTTCTTCCCATGAGCCGTTCGGAGGAGTCATTTGTTTGCATATACCTATTTCACCGTTTGCCGTATGATAAGTTCCATCCAAAGGCATTTCCACCGGATCTTCCAAAGTAAAAGCATATCCGCCGTCACGCACCAGATATTCGCGCAATAATGCGGCAATGGTTGTGGTCTTACCGGAACCGGTTGTTCCGGCAAGCAAAATCAGCCCCGGAGCATTACTCAAACTTTTTAAGTAATTCGCCAAATGAGATTCAATACCAAGTTTATTCATATCCGGAATTGTGTGAGGCATTTTACGAGCGCAGAACTGTTGTCCTTCCAAAGTCACCGTTCTTTCAACACGGTAGTGCAAACCCTTAAACTTCACCAAATAAGAAGGGTTATGTCCGTCATACGTGTTAATCAATGCCTGCAAAAATTCATCATAGTCGTCCGGCTCAACCTGAACCAATCCGCTTTGTGTCCTTCTGCCCCAAATATAAGCCGTTCCGTCCGGTATAACATAAATATCGGAAAATTCGGTATCATTAACTGTTGCCATATTATTTCTTCCTTAAAATGTAAAACAATTCCTGTAAACTATAATCTCCCTAAAATTAAATATCCAGATTTTTTTTTCAAAAAAACACATCTTACGGAAGGATTTTAAAGTTATCCACAGGCAAAATCCATAAAATTACGGCTTAAACTCCCCTAAACTGACATTAGTATCCTCAAAGAAACTACCATGCGGAAAACAAACGGTATTTACCTCTCATACGCATATATGGTAAAATTTGTCAGTTTTAATGTTTTTAAGGACTAAAGTTGATGAAAAAAATATATTTAGCAGCCGCGGCAACTTTATTATGTGCCTCACAGGCAAACGCCGCCGGATATCAATTAAACGAATTTTCCGCAACCGGTTTGGGCCGTGCTTTTGCCGGCTCCGGCATTATGGGTGACGATTTTTCGGCTTTGGGATATAACCCTGCCGGTATGACCGCCAACAAAAATTCGGGTGTTCAACTCGGTATTGCCGCAACCGAAATTGCTTCTAAGGCAAAAAGCAAATACGGCACAGACAAAATGGATTATTTTGTGCCGCTCCCGAGTTTTATTAGCCACTGGACTGTTAACAATAAGTTGTTTTTGGGATTTGGTGTGTATGTTACTTACGGTCTTTCCACAAAATACAAGCATGACAGTAATGTTGCCACAAAATCTGCCGGCGGCGCTCGCAAATCTTATCTGGAAGTAATTGATACCAACTTGTCTGCAGCATATCGCTTTGACAGCGGATTGTCCTTAGGTGCAAGCGCAATTTTGCGTCATATTTCCGGTCAGTTGACATCTAATCTCAATTCGGTGAATGCTCTTGTTCCGGGGGCCGACTTATACAGTGACTTTAAGGTAAAAGGCTGGTCTCATACTTACCAGTTGGGTGCAATGTATGATTTTGACGAAAATACTCGTGTCGGCTTATCTTATCGCTTTAAGAGCACTCAAAGAACAAAAGGTAAGCACTATATTTCGTCTTCCTCAACAAATCCGATGATTATAGGCGGTTTGGAAGCAATGGGATTGGTTGGCAGATTCCATTCCGCATCTGATCCGGAATTGCCGGCAAGCTGGATATTGTCCGGTTTCCATAAATGGAATAATCAATGGGGAACATCTGCTACGGTTAAATATGTTCAATGGCACCGTTTTTATACATTTCCGGGTGAATCAACATGGCCTGGGTTGCAAATGGCACACAAGCAAAATCTTGATGTTGATTATAAATGGAAAGATGCTTGGACATTTGCTCTCGGTCAAGAATATTATATGAACGAAAACTGGACATTACGTGCCGGCGCGGCTTGGGATCAATCTCCGTCTGCAGGCAGCGGATACCGCACAAACCGTATTCCTGATACGGATCGTATCTGGACATCTTTAGGTGCAAGCTACGCAACCGGTAACCACCAGTTTGATTTGGGTTATGCACACTTGTTTATGATGCACGGCAGCACACGCAATCAGCCGAGTGATTTGGAAGTTAAGTATCATAACCACAGCAATATGTTTGCATTGCAATATCAATACAAATTCTAAAGTTCAGCGTGTTTAGTCCGCACGACAAAAGCTCATCCTTAGGGGTGGGCTTTTTTGTGTTTTCGGTAATAAAACTTTATGCCAAAAAAGACAAATATTTTGACCGTCATTTTTTTTCAATTTTAACATTTTTTTTACTTGCACTGAAAGTCTTTGTGATATAAATTCAAGGCAAATTGAAAATTCTTTTAATTTTAGTTGCGGCTTTTTTGCCGTAGCTCGTTTTAACAAATTAGCTGATAGGAGCTTAAATTACCATGAGTAAATGGGTATATACATTTGGAAACGGCAAAGCTGAAGGCGATGCCAACATGCGTAATCTCCTCGGCGGTAAAGGCGCAAACCTTGCAGAAATGAACAAGGTCGGTTTGCCTGTTCCTCCGGGATTTACAGTAACAACTGAAGTTTGCACATACTACTATGCCAACAACAATACATATCCTTCTGATTTGAAAGATCAGGTTAAGACCGCTGTTGCCGGCGTTGAATCCATTATGGGCAAAAAATTCGGCGATTCTTCTAACCCGCTGTTGTTTTCTGTTCGTTCGGGTGCCAGAATTTCTATGCCTGGAATGATGGATACTGTTTTGAACCTCGGTTTGAATGATGAGAGCGTTAAAGGCTTGGCAAAAATTTCCGGTAACGAAAGATTTGCTTACGATTCTTATCGTCGTTTTATTCAAATGTTCTCAGATGTTGTTTTGGGCGCTGATTTGGATGAATACGAAGGCGCTTTGGAAGCAATGAAAAAATCAAAAGGTTACAAATCTGATACGGATTTGACAGCTGAAGATTTGAAAGAATTGGTTGAACAATACAAGAAAATCGGTCAAAAATTGGGCAAAATCGTTCCGCAGGATCCTTGGGAACAGTTATGGCTCGGTATCGGTGCCGTATTCGGTTCTTGGAATGTTGCTCGTGCCATTACATATCGTAAATTGAACAACATCCCCGGTGATTGGGGAACAGCTTGTAACGTTCAAACAATGGTATTCGGTAATGCCGGTGATGATTCGGCAACCGGTGTTTGCTTCTCTCGTGACCCTGCAACCGGTGAAAACAAATACTATGGTGAATATCTTGTAAATGCTCAAGGCGAAGACGTTGTTGCCGGTATCAGAACACCGCAACCGATGAGTTCAAAAGGCGAAGGCAACTCTTTGGAAGAATTGTGGCCTGATTTGTATAAGCAGCTCGTTGACGTTAGAAACGCTTTGGAAGCTCACTACAAAGATATGCAAGATATGGAATTCACCATTGAACACAAAAAATTGTGGATGCTTCAATGCCGTAACGGTAAGAGAACTGCTGCTGCAGCTGTTCGTATGGCCGTTGAAATGTATGACGAAGGTTTGATTACCAAAGAAGAAGCTATTATGCGCGTTGGTGCTGACCAATTAGACCAATTGTTGCACCCGATGTTGGACCCGAAGGCTGAAAAGAAAGTTATCGCTGTTGGTTTGCCGGCTTCTCCTGGTGCCGCTGTCGGCCGTGCCGTATTCTGCGCTGAAGATGCTGAAGCTTGGGCTGCAAAAGGTGAAAAAGTTATCCTTATTCGTAACGAAACTTCTCCGGAAGATATCGGCGGTATGCATGCTTCTCAAGGTGTTATTACCGCACGCGGCGGTATGACTTCTCACGCTGCCGTTGTGGCTCGTGGTATGGGTACTCCGTGCGTTTCAGGTTCTACAGACATCACTATTGACTACAATGCAAAAACCATGACAACCAAGTCAGGCGCTTGCATTAAAGAAGGCGATTGGGTATCTCTTGACGGCGGAAAAGGCCAGATTATTGAAGGCAAAATCCCGACAGTTAAGGCTGATACAAATTCCGGAAACTTCGGCCGCTTTATGGGTTGGGTTGATGAAATCCGCACCATGCACGTTCGTGCCAACGCCGAAACTCCGGCTGATGCAAAACAAGCTATGGAATTTGGTGCCGAGGGTATCGGTTTGGCCAGAACGGAACACATGTTCTTTGATCCGAAACGTATTTCCGATATGCGCACAATGATTTTGTCGGACAACGAAGAAGGTCGTCGTGCTGCTTTGACTCGCTTGTTGCCTTACCAAAAAGAAGACTTCAAACAGCTTTATCGCACAATGGACGGTTATCCGGTTGTTATCCGCTTGTTAGACCCGCCTTTGCACGAATTCTTGCCGCATACTGATGCTGAAATGCAAGAATTGGCTGACAAGATGGGCAAAACTTTGGCTGAAGTTAAGAATCGCTCTAACTCTTTGCACGAAATGAACCCGATGCTCGGTCACCGTGGTTGTCGTTTGGCTGTTACCTATCCGGAAATTTGCGAAATGCAAACCCGTGCAATTTTGGAAGCCGCTATGGAATGCCGCGATGAGGGCGTAAGAGTTACAACTGAAATCGAAGATCCGTTAATCGGTTCCAAGAAAGAATTGGATATCGTTAAGAACATTATTGATACTACTGCTCAAAAGATTTTTGCTGAAAAAGGCAAGAGCATTGAGTATGAAGTAGGAACAATGATTGAGTTGCCGCGCGCTGCTTTGATGGCAGAAGAAATCGCAGCCTCTGCAATGTTCTTCGGCTTCGGTACAAACGACTTGACACAAACAACTTTGGGTATGAGCCGTGATGATACCGGTGCTATTTTGGATTGCTATCGTTCTAAAGGCATTTACGTTGCCGATCCGTTTGCATCTATTGACGTTGAAGGTGTTGGCAAACTCGTTAAACGTGCTTGTGAATATGGTCGCCAAACAAACCCTGAATTGCTTTTGGGTGTTTGCGGTGAACACGGTGGTGATCCGAAGTCTATTGAGTTCTTCCAACAATGCGGTTTGGATTATGTATCCTGCTCGCCGTTCCGTGTTCCTGTAGCACGTTTGGCAGCAGCTCAGGCCGCTGTTAAGTTCGGCAAGACTCAAAAAGAGCACAAAAAAGCCGCTTAATTTAAGAGCGTAGAGCTTTAAACAAAAAAGAGCCGCGGGGACAATCTCCGCGGCTTTACCATTTTGGGTATAATTATGACGTATTGCCTGAGATTGAAAACTTTATCAACTTTGATGAACGGCTGAAATTTGCTAAGGATGTTTATTACCGTGCCAAAGAGTATGCCAAAAATGATCGTAAAAAATAAGATCGTATGGTATTTGTTATGCTAATTTCCGCTATCTGAAAATTAAATCCCCCGCCGCTTAAGTGCCGCGAGGGATTTTTTTGTTGCAATTAAAATAATAATAGTCATCCCTCCAAACCGTCAGGTTTGGTCAAGGGATCTTCAAATTATTTAAAATATAGTGCTGCGCAAAGACCAGATTCCTTGAC
>JAFUTN010000028.1 GCA_017484225.1 Alphaproteobacteria bacterium | reverse complement strand
TAAATCTGTTGGGAAACATTGCCACGCAATCCAATCAGATGAATTTAAGCCAAGAAGACCGGTTATTAATAAAGCAATTTGTTGAGATGCGCCCGATGATTGAGGCTTTTTTAGCTAATCAACCGACATCTTCAAAGCCTACATCGGCTCCATCGCGTAAAATATCTGAAGTTTTAGATATGATGTTGCTTAAGGCAAACAACTGCGACGATGAAAAACGGCGGAAGAAAAACACCATTACCAAGCTTTTGCAGGCTGTCGGCATATCGCTTGATGATGATTATGCAAAGTTTCACAATGCCGACACAATCAGTGCAATTTCCAAAGTTGTGGTTGATCAGGCTGATGCCAAAGGTGATTATAAAAGAAAGCAGTTGCGTTATATCAAAGAGTTAGCGACTTGCGGAAGCAATATCGATTCGGATTTTTATAAAATCAGCGTGATTAACAACCTTCCAAACATTGAGAAAACCAAAAAATCGGAGAAAAAACCGCATCAACCATATAGTAATGAGCAGTTGCTTGAGATGTTTAATCCGAAACACACTTATTTTAAAGAACATCCGGATGCCTTTTGGGCGTGCATGATTGCTTTGTTTACCGGAGCCAGAGCCAACAGTGCGATTACGTTACAATATGATGATGTATTTGAAAAAGATGGTATCTGGTGCATTCAGTTTATTGAAAATCATCTGATTAAGCACTTAAAAAATGAAGCTTCTGAGCGAATTGTACCGATACATCCGCAACTTTTGGATTTAGGCTTTGTGGATTATGTTAAACGTCGTCAAACAGCACTTAATGCTAAAGGAACGGATTTTATCTTTCCGAAGTGTCAAACCAAAAGCGGAACATATAACAGTAGATACACGGTGCGGATGATTCTTAACTTTTTGCAGAAAATCGGCGTAAAATCAGGCACTAAAGACAGTTACGATTTTCACTCATTTAGAAAAAATGCCAGTATCGCGATGCAAAATGCCGGTATTATTGCAACTTTTATCAATGATATTATCGGTTGGGAAGGTAAAACCACGATGGAACAATCATATTCTAACCACACTTTGCAGCAAATAAAGACAGAGATGTCAAAATTTAACTACAATTTCCTGTCCGGTCACTTTGCAAAATGGAAAGAGATTATGAAAAAAGCAAAGTAATATAGGTTAACAATTAATACATTTAGGACGTAAAAACATGAGAATAACATCAACAGAACTTGAAAGTTGGGGCAGTACAAGAGATGCTCAGGGAAAATTACCTTTATTATTGAGAAAACTAATCACTAACAGTGTGGACAAATATATTCCTCATATAGATATTCCGGCAGAGGATAGTATTTGGAAGCCAGGCATGGACGGAATAGTTCAAACTACATCTGATAGTGTCTTGGGTGAAGCTGGTGTTTATAATATTGAATGCGGCATAAATGAAAATTATAAAGATAAATTTTTTAGTGATTTAAAAAAGAGATCTGCAAACTTACAAAAGAAAACTGATACTATTTTCGTTTTTGTTACAACAAAAAAAATACAAGATAAAAATAAGTTACTAAATAAAGCAAGACAAGATATTATTAATTCAAATTTATGGAAAAGCATTAAAGTTTTTGATGCAGATAATTTAGAACACTGGCTTGAACAGGATTATGCCTCTACGGCTTGGATGTGTGATGTATTAAGAAAACCAAGCGATGGTATATATGATTTTGAGAAAAAATGGAATGAATGGTGTAGCTCAACCATAATTCCTTTAGATGAACAAATTATTTTGGCAAGGAAAAATATTCACGAAAAAGAAATGAATAATTGGCTTTTGTATGATAAGGGATTATTGGAAGTAAAATCTAATAGCAAAGTAGAAAGTTTATTGTTTCTTCTAGCATCGATTCAAAAAATTGATAATCTGGAAAGAAGAGAAGAAATAAAATCCAAAATATTAATTGTGGAGGATCAAAATCAATGGAATAGGATTGTTGAAGATAAACATTCTGAAAATTTAATTCTTGTACCTATGTTTGGTATCCCTGATGGGATAGCAGTTTTAAAGGATAAAAATTATCAGATATATTTTCCTTTGAGTTCAACGGATACATTTCAAATAGATAATCGGATAGAACTCAAAAATATTAATAATTATCTGTTAGAACCTATTTTGAACCAAAAAATTAAAGATTACCGATTCCAAAATAGTTTACATCAAAGATTCAGCGATGGTAGTTTATTGTTGCTACAACAGTTATTAAGACGGAAAGATACACCATTACCGAAACCGGATTGGGTATCAAAAGAAAATAGTGAATTGCTTTTATTTTTAAGTATGTTTAGTTCTTGGGATAATTCTAATTCCAAAGATATAGGAGTTGTCGAAGCGGTACTAAATAAATCCTACAGTGATATAAAAAAGATCATAATTTCTATGATTAGTGTTGAAGGTGCACCTATACAACAGATTAACAATAATATTCAGGTTACAAATCCTGAATTAATTTTAGATTATATGTCAACATATATAGTCCCTGAATTCTTTGATACACTTCTTAATAAAATAAAAGATATTTTGAGCGAAATTGATAAAAATTACGATGAAGAAAATAAAAACTTTTTATACAACTTTAGTTTGGATAAAACAGAAACAAAATATTCTTCTAATATAAAAAGTTCTGTTTCACAAGGATTAGCATTATTTTCCAATTATACTGATTATACAGATAACAACGCCACAATTCGCTCAAAAATATCACAAATGATTAGAAACATTTTTGAAGACTGTGATTATAAATTGTGGATGTCCTTAAACCATTATATGCAATCACTGTTTGAAGCTGCACCTGATGAAATGTTAAGACAAATAGATAAACTATTTGAAAACGATAACTTCATTTTGAATAGCATGATAGCTAATAGTGGTGTTTATTTTGGTGGTGATTGTTTTTATGCTGGTGTGTTAAACGGTTTAGAAAGTATAGCTTGGGTACCAGAATATTTACATAAAACTACGAATATTTTACTAAAAATGGTAGAAAATTGGCAAAAGGGCAGTAATTATTCAAATTCTCCCATGGATAGTTTAAGAAAAATATATTGTGTATGGTCACCACAAACAGCAGCAAATATTGTACAAAGAAAGGATGTTATTGCCTCTTTTATTAACCAAAATAAATATATTGAGGCTGTAGAAACGTTACTAAATAATCTTCAGTTTCGCCCAAATGATACGATATTGTTGTCCAATCGACCAATGTATCTTAGGATAAATGAAACTTCAACTGTAGATCGAGATATAAAAGAATTTTATGATTTTGTTTTTGATAAGTTGTTACAAATTGTAGAAATAACTCATCACTGGAATTTATTAATTGATAATTGTTTTAATCTACCACAGGTACAACAACAAATCTTAATAGACAAATTGAGGTCCATTGATTACGAAACATATAGCTATGAAGATAATCTTAATATTAAAAAAGCTATCTTATCAAAAACACAATGGTTTGATGAATATGGAAAAGATAATGATGAAGATATCGACATTCATTTTATTAATGAATTAAAGAATATAGATAACTCTATAAAATTTACCGAGAAATATCAGAACTATCTCTCTCTTTTTGAGATATATTCTTTTAAGGATGATAATAAACCATATATAGACGCATTGGAGGATATTTTAAATTCCGATGGTGTCAAAGGAATATTGAAATTAATAAAAAGTGTAAAAGATAATAAATATAAACTCTATAAAGGTTTATCAAAAATATCTCTTTCAGAAACTCAACTAAAACAATTTATTGATGCATTAGACCAAGATAAAAATATTGATGAAGTCATGAGTATGTTTATTGGACGATATTTTTATAATAAAGAACAAGAATTTCTAGATATTTTTTGGAAAGAAACATGGTCAACTGAATTAAAGAAAAATATTCTTAAATATTTAAATCCTTCGCTGAACTTGTGGAAATGGATAGAACAACATAATTTAGATAGTTTGTATTGGACAGGAATGCACATATATCAAGATTTTAAGGAAGAAGAATTTAATTATGCCAAGGATAAAATAGCCAATTATGATTCTGATATGTTATTGGAATTTATTTTTTATCACCTTCAGGTAGCAACTTCAGATGACATCTTGAACGCATTATTAATTTATCAAAAAACAGAAAATAATACTATGGATTGTCATTACATTGATCAATTATTCAATAAGTTATATGAAAGTAATGTCGACTCAAGTAATTTGATTAAACTTGAAATTAAATATTCAGATATACTTACTGCCTACAATAAGCCTTTTCCAATACATTTAAAAAAAGAGTTAGCTAACCCGGATTCTCCATTATTTTCAGAGATAATTTCGGAAGTATATTTACAGGATTCTTTATCTAAAGATGAAACCAAAAATATTAATGCTCAAAAAAAGTCAGAAGAACAAATCCATGCTCAAAAATTAGCATTAAAATTAATGATGAAAATAGAATCTTCATTTATTTTTGATGATTGCAGTGATAATATAATACCATGGTTTGAGAAAAATAAGAAAAGACTTCTTAATATAGATAGATTTAACTCAGGAATGTCGGTTATTGGCCAATTATTTGGTAGATCTCCTAAAGATGAAACCGACAATATATGGCCATTAAAAGCGATAAGAGATATTATCGAAAAAGAAGAAAATGACGATTTAGATAGAGCAATTTGTATAGGAAAATATAATTCCATAGGAGTTCGCTCGGTTACCCCTCAAGCTACGGATATGTGGAATGCATATAATGAATATAAAGAATATGCAGATAAATTGAGGTATAGCTATAACCGAACAGCTACTATACTGGACAATATTGCCGAAGATTATAAAAGAAATGCCCAAAATGATGAAAATTCATATAAAAGGAGATATTTTTAATCTTCCTCATTTAACCTAAAATAACGTTGTCTTTAGCAAATCGGAGTTCAATTTGTCCGGATTGCATAAAAGGCAGTAATTTACTGATATCTACATATTTGAGATAAGTTTTTCTTGAATGAAACACCACCGCTTGCTTGATTTTATTATGTTTAAGATAGTCAAGCATTTGATTAAAACACTCTTTTTGATATACGTTAATGTTAGATGTATCAAAAAACATATCAACAACGTGCAAATTCTTTCTTTTACAATATTGAAGCATCTCGACAAACTGTCTAGCAACTTCATTCACACCACCGCAGGAAAACAAAACAGCCTCCCGCGGATTTATGGTTTTTGTTATCGGATTATTCATATTTTTAGGTCCTACGTTAAATTTTATATTTAAGTAGAACTGCCGGATATTAATATTTTGACTTTAGTTAATCTTAATTTATTCGATAAATACAACCAATCCGTAAAAATTATTGTGAGAATTTATATTCTTCTATTTTTCATCAAAATAGACATTCAGCCATTGTCATCATCAAAATTATCTTTTTCATTTTTTTATATTACTCTGAGTTTTTATTATCTCTTTAACTAAAATCGGTCTATCATTAACTTCAACTTCTTCACCTTCTTCTGCGTCTAACAAAGCTTGTGCAAGCGCTGTGTCTTTATTGATAATACCTTTTTCCGGCACACTTTGTTGAGTTGTAATTTCTACTGTATGTTCCGTATCATCGCTTAATCTGACGTACTTAATCGTATCATAAACTTCTACTCTCTTAATTTGAGAAGCAAAAGAAGTAGGTTTACCAAATACGTCTGTATTTTCATCATTAATATTTTCGGCGATTTGCTTGATATTATCTTGGCTGAAATCAAATTGAAAATTCTCTTCAATCTTTGGCTTTTTATTTTCCGGAACAGAAAAATCAAATCCCGGTTGTGTCGGCGAAACAATGTTTTCATTTTCTTTTGTTTCTTCAATAACCTGAATTTCTTCTGGCTCATGTATATCAAGATAATTGTTGTTAGTTGCATACTCAATTTTTGGTTCGTTTTTGCAAATATCTTCAAGATATTGTAACAACTTTTCAACTTCTTTTTGAGTATTAAAGAACCAATCTTTCGACCAAATTCTATATATTTTCCAGCCCAGACTTTCTAACACCGATTGTCTGATACAATCTCTGTCACGGGCAGATTTTGTGCTATGATACGGTGCGCCATCACATTCAATACCTACGGCGTAAAACGCTTTATTTAATGGGTGTTTTACCGCTAAGTCAATGAAAAATCCTTTGATGCCGACTTGTTTATCTACTTCATAACCTTTTGACGTTAATAAATCATAGACCATTTTTTCAAAATCGCTGTCAAAATCACGATTTGATACATGACCAGAAACAATGCGTCCAGTTTCAGAATAAAGTAAATAATCTCTGAATGTTTTTAATCCGACAGTACTTGCATCACTTACGACAATATCGTCGGCTTTAAGTGATGTAAATAATTTCAATCCATATTTTGCACGCGTAAATAACACGTTTAAGCGGCGATGTCCGTATTTACCATTAATCGGACCAAAACGTTGCAACACACGTCCACTTTCATTTTCCGGTCCGTAAACAGTTGAAACATAAATATAATCACGTTCATCACCTTGTACATTTTCAAGATTTTTAACAAAAAAAGATTCCAAGCCTTTATCCCATTTATCGCGGTATTCTCTGAATTTTTCGTCTTGATCATATAATAAATCGCATTTTTTTTCAATTAAGGCTTTTTGTGTGCTGTTGATGGTTGCAATACCTAAGCTTCTGTCAGGAAAGTTCCTTACAAACCGCTTAATTTCCGTGATAATAGCGTTTGCTTCGTCTTCATTTTGGCGGTTTTTATAAATACCGTGGACATATACCCTTTGAACACCATTAACATTAGAAGACACAACCGGCGATGGAAAAATCTTCAAGTTATCATTATAAAAGTTGGTGTTTGAAAATTCAATCAATGAGCAGTCTTTTGAACGATAATGCCACAATAACTCACGACGTTCAAAACCTCTTACGATACAAGTATCTAAAATTGATAATTCATCTGACGTTTCTTCTTCCTCATTAAATTCGTCCTCTTGTGCGCTGTTTTTCTGGAAAAATGGTGTAGGAGGTAATTGTTTGTCATCTCCGACAACCACAATTTGCTTAGCTCTGAATATACCACCTAATGCTTCCTCAAAATACATCTGGGAAGCCTCATCAATAATTAATAAGTCAAAATCTATGCTATGCGGTGGTATATATTGAGCCACAGCAATAGGGGACATCAAAAAACATGGTTTTAATGCTTGAATGGCTCTACCGGCACGATTAATAAACCGGCGCAAAGGGATACTGCGACAATGTCCAGAAATTTGGTGTAGAATTAATTGTAAATCAGTTTTTTCGCTGACACGTGTAGAATTTACGCCCTCTGGAACTTTTATTTTATTTAAATTTTCTATAAGAATTTTGCCGTTTAATTGATAAACTTCTTCCTCTAACTTTCGTATATTTTCCGCAATTTGCCTCATTTTATTAGGAATGTACGCATTCCACTTATCATCTTTTAACTCTTTGGCCAAATTGTAGTAAATTAAATAGTCATAAGTTTTTGAAAGATTGTTAAATGGATAATTATTCTCTTGCAGGTAATCAATAACACTCTCATATCTTGTATCCTTAACACGAGATAATGAATCGTAAAATGCACAAACATTGTAAATTGCATCTTTATTATTGATCAAGCACTCGAAATATTGTTGCATTGTTTCCAAATTTTGTGAAGTAAAATTGTCGTCAGCGTATTCTTGACCGCCAAATATAAAGAGTTGCTCCACCGTAGATATTTGTTTATTTATTTCTAAAATATTTTGATAGTATTTTGCAAGTGAGTTTATCAAATCTGGTATTTGCCCATTTAGCACTAATTGCAACCAACCTGCGATATTATGTATATATTCGTTTTTTCTAGTCATGACTGACAAAGTTGATAGTTTTTCAAATTTATCAACATCACTATCTTTACCTTTTGCTAAATCAGGCAAAAACTTCTTAATATCTTCATTAATGTTTGTAAGTTTTATACTAAAATCATCTAATTTATGCAGTTTTATTCGTCCATTTAATACATTTTTAATTTTAATTTCTTTGTTTTTGAATATTTTTATAAACTCATTTGAAAACAATAAGGTAACTTCTTTTAATTGACTTAATTTTACCATATAAGAAGCATAAGATTGTTTGAAATCGATAAAGCTTAGATTATTGTCAAAGTTTTCAATATTCGAGGCAAGATTGGCTATTTTATGAAATTTTTCCAAATTTCTATTGCTGTAAAAAAAGGCTTTTACCTCAGATACGATATTTGAATCGTATATTGTTTCAAGGCTATATAGTTTTTCATAAAAACGGTGTATTTGCTGAATTTCAACAATTTTTGTTTTAAGTCCATTAAAATGAACTCCTAAGGAATTTTTAAATATTTCATTATCCAAAAATTCTTTATACTTTTTAATAAATCTTAGAAGTGATTTCAACCTATGAGATATAACATCCTTTTTTACCTTTCTCGACAAAGCAATACTCTTGTACAGTTTTATTGCTTTTTTATAATTTTTATCAAAAATACTAAAGAATCCAGCATTATCAATCTCTTTAATAGCATTACGTAATTGATCTTCAATATCAGGGATTTCTAAAACTTCATCAAGCCAATACAGTTTTAATAAACTATTCTTTTCTGTTTGTAAATTAGTAATCTCGACAGCAAATTTATCAAGTATGCTCCAATTATATTGTTGAAACATTTCTAAATTTTGATAATATTGAGGCAAAATTGTGTAAATATTTACGAAGTCTTTTAAAATATCCTTAACACAACAAATTTGTCCTAGAATTAAGTTTTTTTCTTTAAAAATGATTGACGTTGCTTCATTTAGCCACTTTGCGTTTTTCCATATTTCAATTTCTTCAGAAATTATTTCTCTTAAGGACAAAATATCATTGATTGATTTTTCTGAAATGTCGGAATTTTCTAGTTTGTTATATATAAATTCAAACGCATTATCATTATCTATTGCAGAAATCGGACTATTGTATATATCAGATAATTCACAATATAAACTATTGTATTCTTTTAAATATTCAGTAAACACATTCAATTGATTTGAGATATTTGTCGAACATAAAAATTCTAATAAATTACTGTCTATCCTAAAATCTTGCGATAACGTCTTATATCGTTTTATAAAATTTAATAAATTTTCTGTTCCTTTTAATGTTGTCGGTATAATTAAACAGTTGTCGAACGAAGAGCAGTTTTTAATAGTTATCGTTTTTTTTATGCTTTCATTAATTAGTCCTAACTGTTCCATTAAAGGTTGTACATCTTGTGGTTTCACTAAACATTGATTTATATTTTTCCAATCATTAAATTTCTTTATACTCTCCGCATATTTTTTATAAAGATGTTCAAGTTTATCTAAAGCTTCATTGTCATTTTCAAAATCAATAGGTTTAATTTTTAATACATTTTTTATAGCAATATTTTTGAATGATGGCGAATAAATACTGACTGTTTTCTCCAATTCTTTAGCCAGCCATATTAACTCAAATAAGGTTTTATCCAATATTCCAACTTTAGTCTGTAAAGTATCGTAATATTCTCGTAATTCCTTTTTTTCGGAAATTAATTTCTCAATTTTTGTTTTAGTTATTGGCGCTTGCTGGTAAAAACGTGTAGATGAGTATCTGTTGTAAGACTTTTCCAAACCACCACGAACATGGGATATATTTGTCTTATCAGAATGTAATTCAAAGCAATAATCTTCTAATCCAGCTTGTTTTAACCTTGAAAAAACTACATCTAACGCTGCTTTTTTCTCTGCCATAAATAATACGCGCTTGTTGGCATATAAAGCATTTGCTATCAAGTTTGTAATTGTCTGCGATTTACCAGTTCCAGGAGGTCCCTTAATAACAATGTCATTACCTTTCATGGCATCAACAATAGCTGAATGCTGTGAAGAATCTGCACCTGTAATAAGTAAAGGGGCGTATCTACGTACATCCCCATCATTATCTATATCATATTGGTTCTCAGTTTTACCATCACTTATACGGCTATCAAATAACGCCTTTAGCAAATCACTTTTTTCACTTAGCAGTAAACTCCAATTATCAATTTTCAAGTCTTCATACATAGCTAAGCGTGAAAATATAAATCTTCCGACAGTTACATATGAGCGAACTTTCCATTTTGGATAGGGTTTTATAAGGTTTGATATTTTATTTAAGTACGATTCCGGTGTATCGTCTTCTTCATAATTCGGTAAAGTTAATGAAAATTCTTTTAATTTCTCACGAAGTGATATATTTATCATTATACTATCGCCAGCGGAAGAAAATGAAATTTTGCGTTTTGAATCGTCTTTTTTCAAATCTTCAAGTTTTAGAAGTAATAAAGGCGCATGGTGTTTGGTCTCGGAATTGTTTTGCTCGTACCACTCCAAAAATCCGAATGCCACATAAAAAGTATTCGTGCCTTTTTCTTCTCTATCGCTACGCACAATTCTTTTAAGACCAAGCATACGGCTCTTGAATTCTTTAGGATATAATAAAGTTTGCGCAATATACCTGTGATTACGCAAAGTTTCAGAAGTTTCAGAAGTTTCAGAAACTTCATTTTCATAACTTGGATTGATACCGTTTTCTAAAGCCCATTCTCTTTTGGTTATTTCAAGAGAATTGAGCGGTGGAAGTCCTAATTGTTCTCTAACTCTGTTTTTTAATTCACGAATTAACTTTTCTTCCTCATCTTCTTCGATATAATCTTTTTTATCTAATTCTTCCTTTGCGGCAAGGTATTTTTCATCCGTAACTAAAGCCATTTCAAAAGCATTTTGGAATTTTGCCGTTTTTTCATCAAGCGGCTCAGACGGAAGCTCTGGTAAAGGCACAAGCTCTATATCTTTGCCCGCAATAAGACTATCATATAATGTGCTTATATTACAATTTACAATACGAACCTGATTTGCTGTTCTTTCTGAATGTCTGAAATTCAGCAGTGAATTACGCATCGTCAGATCTAACAATTTTTTCCGAGCTTGCTCTACCTGCTTTACAGTATCTTTATCAATTTTAATTTTTTCAGTTGCTATCGAGTTAGAAGAGTACATTTTTCACCACTAAAATAGTCTTAATTATTACATATGTTTTATACTATCAAATTATATTTTAGAGTCAATAATTCGCAATACAGTATTAACAAAATATTGAATGTATTTCATATGTAAGAGATTAATAATGTGACAATTATTTTATATCACATTTCCGTCTGTTTGTTAGTAATCCCGTCTAAACCGTAGCAAAATGTCGTTGGTATGCTAAAACATCTCATTATTCAGTTTGGAACGCTCTTTGCAGATTTAAGGAATTTTTAGCTGAATTCAGTGCGGAGAGTAGTAGTTGAGAATATTCACAAATACAAAAGCGTATACTATTTATTTTATTAAATTTATAAAAAATTAGCAAATTTAGTATATACAAATGTAGAATTATATGGCTTTGAAAAATTGTTAATGTAAGGATGTTAGATGTATAAAACGATAGATTTATTTGCTGGTGCTGGGGGACTGAGTTATGGTTTTATGCAGACTGGTAAGTTTAAAATTTTAGCCGCAGCAGAAATAAACAAAAATGCTCAAGAGACATATAAGAGAAATATAGCAAATTTTTTTCCAGGATTTGTTTTTATAGATAATGTAATAGGATATGATTTTAAAAAGCTTAGTAAAAAGTTTAAAGGTATAGATGTGGTTATTGGGGGACCGCCGTGTCAAGGATTTTCAAATGCCAATCGTCAAAAGAATCATCTCATAAGTATGAATAATGGACTAGTCAAAGAGTATTTTCGTGCTATTAAAGAAATAAGACCTAAGGCTTTTGTGATGGAAAATGTAAGTATGCTCCGTTCTGAAGTGCATAGGTTTTATGAGTCGTCTGATGATTATCAAGATATCGAAAATCTTATTAATGCCGGTTTTAATATTCCTAAAAGAAAAGATATAATAGTAATATCAGAAGAGAAATTTGAAGGAATCGATATAAATAATGAAAGTTTTATTGATATAAGTCATTTGCTTATTACTTCTGATATAATGCAGTTATTAAACGTACTTAATAAAAATATTAATAATGAAAGAAAACTGGCTAACTATCTATTAAAACAAGGAAAAACTATTGTTAAAAAGATAGAATTATTTAATCAAAACGAAAGTATCAATATACTAACATCAATAAAAGATAAATTGAATGATATTAAAGATTCTATTCAAGGTAATGATGTATATAGTTCTTTGGAAAATTTGAAATATATAGTAAATCAGCAAAAAGCCCTACAAACAATAAAGGAAATTCAACAAAATAAGCTTTTAGGACAATATAAATATACAGAGGATAATAAACTTGTTTATGAAATAAATTCTTATTCCGTAATTGATTATGTGAGTGCAATATTGGGTGGCGAATATATTCAAGTGGGGGATACACTTAATGCTGAATATTTTGGTGTTCCGCAAGAACGTCGACGTTATGTTATAATAGGCATAAGAAAGGATTGTGTCGGTACAAAAGAGGTGTCTTTGCCTCAAATAGATGAGAATATTAAAATAACGACTACCGGAGAAGCCATTTTGGATTTAATGGATTATAAGGCTGAATATGAACCAAACCTAGCATTGCATCCTTATAATAAACATGACAAACTTTCTACGTTTGCTATTTTAATGCGTAAAGATAGTGAAGGAGTTGTAAATCATTTTACTACTAAGACGACTCCAATCGCACTAGAGCGCTTCAAAGCTATAGAACAGGGTAAAAATTTTCATAGTTTAGATAAAAGTCTCAAAGGAACATACTCTAAACCGGAAAGAACACAAAATACCATATATCTAAGACTAAATCCTTCTGAGCCAAGTGGTACAGTAGTCAATGTCAGAAAATCGATGTGGATACATCCTATATTGGATAGAGCAATAACTGTACGTGAGGCAGCTAGATTACAATCTTTTCCAGATAAGTTTGTTTTTATAGGCTCTAAAGATTCTCAGTATCAACAAGTAGGGAATGCTGTTCCTCCCTTATTAGCACGAGCCATAGCTGAACAAATTTTAAAATATATATAATAAATATATATAGATAAGAAGTAGTAGAATGATAAGTCTGCTACTTTTTTATTAAAAATGAATACAATATTTTTAAAATAAATAAAATATATGAAAAATGTAATTGACATTTTGTATCTTAAATAATAGTATTTGCTTGTAAAATGAATCAGATAGGTGAAAAATAATGAAAAAAAATACTGAAAGCAAAAGGGGAAAGTTTGTTAGATTAGCAGAAGCTAGAACAAACAAAATTATTAATATGTTGCAACTCTTAGGCAATTGTTCCAATCTGGGTACCTATGAATATACCTCTCAGGATGTGGATAAAATTTTCACAGCAATAGAAAATGGGGTTAGAGATGCAAAAAGAAAATTTAATAAAATTGGAAATAAAAAAAATAATGAATTTAAGTTAGATTAAGGAGATTTTCCTATGAATAAGATGACACCAATTCCCCAAAATTACAAAAATAGTGTTGATTGGATACTTGGCGCATATAAAGATGCGGATGTTACCTTTCCTAATGGTTTTCAAAAAGATGCTATACAAAATGCTATAGGTGCCAGCAGAACTAAAAAGTTCGAAAACTGGAGATGTGATATTTCTGTTGTTAGAAATCTAAATGGGGAATTTGTTGTTATTGAAGATTCTGGGACCTTTGGTCTGACAGGAGAAAATCGGCCTACAGAAGAGGTAGATAAAATGATGGCTGAAGGAACTCCTCTACCACCAAAAGAAAGACTTTCTCGATTCACATCAATGTTCAATTCGGGAGGAAACACAACTGGTGGAGGGTTGTTTGGAGCAGGAAAAAGTGTTTATTCGGTTGCTTCTGATACATATACCTACTATTTTGATTCCTTAAGAGAAGATGGGAAATATGTCGCTAATGTTAATGAAGGCGGCCGTGTTTATTCAGTTGCATATGAAGGAAATGATGCTAAAAATTTTATATTAAATCACACGGGATTAGATGAGAAACATACAATGGGAACCAGGATTATTATAGTGAATCCTAAGCAAGAATTAATTGCTTCTATAACTTCTGGTACAATAGAAAAATTTATACAAGAATCTTGGTGGCGCATTATTCAAAGATTACCTGAAGGGTCGTGTATTTCTGTAAATAATAACCCCATTTCTGTTTCTGATGATTTATTCAAAAAAGCAAGTAGATATTACGAAATACCAAAGATTGAATCCCTTAACGTTCTGCATAAAGTTAAACATTTTGGTTTTTATATATATGAAGAAAGTAAAAATGAATGGCATGGAGTATCTTATTATCGAAAAGGGATGAAAATTGGTGAGATTGAACTAAGAGATATTCCTAAAGAATTAGCGGATAAATTTTGGGGATATATAGAAGTAGAAGAGGCATGGGAAGATGAACTGGCCACAATTGAGGATAGAGTCCATTTTGGTGTAAGTAAAGGAAGCAAGCGAACCAAGATATACCAAGATTTAAAAAATTATTGTGATGAAAAGGTCCAATGGTTATTGCGTAAATGGAATTATATCAAAGATAAAAACAAAGAAGATGCGAAATTAAACAATGAATTACGAGAAATAGCTACAGAATTACAAAATTTATTTGATAAACTAAAAATTGAGGATTTGGGCAAGGGACCTAAAAAAGCCAGTTTCGACGTTAGACTGCAGGATGTAATATATCCAGTTGCAAATACAGAGCGTGTAACAACAGGAGATCAAATAAAATTTTCAGCAAGAATTAAAAATTCTTTTCCCATTGAAAAACTTTTCGAATACGAACTGTATATAAAATCTATGACGACTGGTGAATTACTAACTCGTATAAACAAAGGCAAAATTTTAGTAAATGCCGATTCTGTAGAAAAAGTAGATTTTGTACATACGATAAATAAAGAAAATTCAGAACGATATGCTGAAAATAGAATAATATTATCAGTAAAAGTTGTAAGTAGTAAAAGAAAAATAAATAAAGAGCTACCTTACTTTTATGATATTGATCGTCCTGTTTCTCTAAGAGAGATAGTTGCTCTTGATTTACACGAATGTGTTTTTCCTAGAGAAAAGAGCCGTAGAATAAATACAGATGAAGTTTTGAAAAACATTTGTTATCGTATAGAAAATAAACGTAACTGTGCGTTGAATTATAAATTAAAGGTTAGCATACATAATGCCAGTGATAAATCATGTCCTAAAATTTGTGATGTAGGGGCATGTACAGGAATATTAAAACCATTTGATGATATAATTACACCTTATATAGACGATATTGTATTTTCAAAGAATGTTTTTGAACAATATCTTGATTCTGGCGTTTTGGAGCTTAGGGCTAAATTAATTGCAAATGAAGATGATAAAGAGTTCGAAAAAGGTGATAAAATTACTGATTTTAAATACAAAATCTTTTTCAATTGCGATGAAAAAAATGGAAAAAATGATGCTTTTAACGTACGAAGTGTTGAAGCTCCAGAAAAATATCAACGTTCGTGGTGTACAACAGGAATCAATAGAGAAATTTGGTTAAATGTAGGACACGCTGCCTATCTAAGATTTAAAGATGAACCTATATTTCAGCGAGAGTATTTAAAAGAACAAATGCTGAAACAATATGTATTATTGTATATGAAAGAAGGTAAATTTGATATGTTTGATATTCAGGGCAAAGATTTTATTGATTTAGACCCTCAAGAAGCTGTTGATCAAGTCATAGAAAAGATTGAAAACATTTATGCAGAAGTTTGGAAATAGGATGTAATGATGGCTCATATTATAACATGCGATAAAGAAGGACATCTTGTATATAATGGTATGCTCTCTTCAAAGGAAAAAGCAACAGCAGACGAGATGTTAAAAGATTTAAAAATTGAAATTCCGCAAATAGAAGAAGATCTTAAAGAATTATACGGACAAGGAGTAGAATATAAATATAATTTGGGTAAAATATTAGGCGAACAACTGGAAAAATACCAAATTTCGATAGCCGAACGTCGTAGATTTTGGGATGAAATTAAAGCTTTTGCTACCAAGGAAACCCGCATAAGAAATGAAGGGAAAAACTCGGCTACTAGAAGTTTTTATGAGCAATGCTACATATTATCACAACAAGATTTTGAAACAGTAAATAAATTAACATGGAGACAATGGCAAGATATTTTGGATCGTGTTGGAAATCGAGAAGATAAACGTATCTTTCAATGGATTAAACAATCAGAAAAGAAAATAAGAGAGGATGATTGGCGAGAATTTGAAAAAGCGTTGCATTTATATCTCAAAGGCAAAGACACAAGCGTTTTTGATACAGACGAATTGTTTGAAATATATAATTCATTGCTTATGATGTGTCAGAAGTGGCGTGAACAATTAAAACAATACGAAGATAAACACCCTAAATCCGCAAAGCTAAAAAATAAGGGAAACTGGGCTAAAAAATATTATACTCGTTGTTTTGCTATGAAAAAAGAAATAAGGCATAAAACTGTAACGGAAGACATGTGTTTGAAGTCTTTTACAGAATTGATGGAATATTGATTATGATGGATTTTACTGAAGATTCATACTTGCGTTTCACAAAAAGAATCCTTAAGTAACCAGTAATACAAGCTTGATATGGGAAGAGGTTAATTTGACGAAAACTGTGAAGACAAATATAACATTAATGTTAGCTGATAATATTACGATGAATAACCTAAGTGATTTAATCGAAGGGTTTGATAAAAAGAGGATTATATATCCTGAAAACTATGAAGAAGGTTTAGAAAATAGTCCTTGTATTATATACAAAAGACAGGGAGAATATAAGAAACCAGATTGGGCCGAAAAATTAAAGAAGACAACAGGTATAGATATCGCTGATAAGTTATTAAATAGTTTATCTCAAGGAGCTAGTGTTTTAATCCCAGTAACAAAAAATGAAAAAAACTACATGTTCATTCTTAATTATGCGACTGGACACTTTTCTATTAAAAAAACAGCTATTAACAAGTATTTTGGAATATATATAGCTCATAAAGAACTTGTAGATGGACATGCTTCCATAAAAAGAGGAAAAAGCAGAGAGATTAGTTCAAATCCTGTGAACATAGATCGAATGTTTGGTAAATCGATTAACGACGAAAATTTCAATATCATAATGGAAGATAATGAAGTTATTAGGGAAGTAACCGCTTATGCTAATAACAAAAAACAATTTTATCATGCTATGGTAGGAAGTTATAGTTCCTTAAATGTAACGCTTAATTTCGATTTAGCAGATGATGAAGATTATATTCCTTTGGAAAGACTAAAAGAAAGTTTATGTAAACTGATAGATATTTATGATTCTGTCACGGAAAAAGATAAGAAATCCTTATTTAAGGGATTGACACCTGTTGAAATAACAGAAGATATGAAAAAAATAATTTCAGAAAAATTATTAAATAATACTAATGACTTCTTTTTCTTTGAACCAGAGACAGATATCAATTTAGCTCAGATTGATCATTTTAGGATAGGTGACGTAGAATATACAGAGTTTGATATTAATAAATATGCAGAAACTCAAAATATCAAATATCAAAATTTGGAAAAAGCAAAGGTATTAATTTTAGATGATAATGGTAGTGAATTAAAAGAATGGAATCTTTTGGACTGCTTATATGGTGAGTTTGAGGCAAATGGAAAAGTTTACTTTATTTCGCATGGTGAATTATTTGATATAAACAAGGATAAATATGAAGATATTAAAGAAACTATAAATTCTATTGAAGATAATTCTTTTATTTTGAGTGATGAAGGCGTTAAGAGAGTCAATCAAAGTATTCAAGATTATGTAAGTGCTGGAAAAGAGAAAATAAGAAGAGAATATTGTTTCAATAAAGAATTAAGTTCGGAACTATCTGCAGAATTATTTGATGATGCTGATAAACATATTTTAGTTTACGATACACAAATAGAAGTCTGCGATGTGATACTTCCTAAAAATAAGGTATTTATTCACTCAAAAATAAGAAGAGGCCCAGACTCTTTAAGTCATTTATTTGCTCAAGGATTGGTATCCGCCGACGCATATACAAGGACGAATAAACGATATGTGAAAGCCGTTAATTCTAAAATATCAAATGAAGATAAGCATCTCGAAAATGAATGGGAAGGAAGTACTGTACGATACATAATTTTAACTAATGGTAAAACAGAAAAAAAACTTCCTTTCTTCGCTAAAATGCACTTAAATAACATTGTTAATGATTTGCGCAGTAAAAAGATGGAAGTAAAATTGAGTTGGGAAGATAGGATAATGGTATAAATATGAATTACCAAAAGCTAATTTTTTAACCCCATAACAACGATTTGAAGTCAGTATTTTATTACAAAATTCAAAATCGCTTGTTATGGGGTGATTTCTGGCTCAATTGTATATTTGTTAGCTATTTATTATGAATGGTGAATCGTACTAAAAAATGTACTTGTCATTTATCACACGCGCGTAATAAGCGTTTCAATTGGCTATTCACTAGTAATTTACTTGTTTTTCTCCAATATAATATTGCAAAAATAAAAAAATAATTTGACTAATCGTAACAAAAATGTTACGATTCAGCTATAAAAATGTTACGATTGGAGCAAAATATGTATAATAAGCGTCAGGAACTGATTTTAGATTTTATCAAGGATAATCCGTCATGCAAGCGGGAAGATATTGAAAAATTTTTATCCGCGATGAATCAAGATGTTACGAAAATGACCATAACTCGTGACTTAAAAATGTTGATAAATGACGGATTGGTTGAAAAGTTCGGTTCAGCAAAGGCTACGGTCTATAAAGCTTTAAAACGTCTTGATGTTTTGGGAAAGATAGACGTTGAAACATACTTTATGCATGATCAGGATGAACGTGCGCCTCAAGACATTCATTTTAACTTTGATATATATGCCGGTCTGAAAAATCTTTTAAGTGATAAAGAAAAGGCAGAGCTTAAAGAGTTAAACGAAGCATATTTAAGCAAAAAATCCGGACTTTCTCCGAAGTTATTACAAAAAGAATTTGAGCGTTTGACAGTTGAGCTTGCTTGGAAATCATCAAAAATCGAAGGAAATACCTACACTTTACTTGATACAGAGCGCTTGTTGAAAGAGCATGTATCGGCTAAAGGTAAGACTTTGGAAGAAACCAATATGGTATTAAACCATAAAAAAGCGTTGGATTTTGTACTAAAAGCTCCGGAACAGTATAAACAGCTTAATATTACAAAAATAGAAGACATCCACCGCTTGCTCGTTTCTGATTTGAATGTCGCAACCGGGATTCGTAACGGCAAGGTCGGAATCGTCGGGACAAATTACAAGCCGTTGGACAATGCTTATCAAATTAAAGATGCGTTACAAGCTTTGATTGAAGTGATTAACCGGACGGAAAATCCGATCGAAAAAGCTTTAATTGCAGTTTTAATGATTGCTTATATTCAGCCTTTTGAAGATGGTAACAAACGCACATCGCGTATTTTAGGCAATGCATTGTTACTTGCCAATGACTACTGTCCGTTGTCGTATCGCAGCGTTGATGAAGTTGAGTACAAAAAAGCAATCATCATGTTTTATGAGCAAAATAACGCGACGTATTTCAAAAAGTTGTTCTTGGATCAATATAAACAGGCTGTAAAGAAATATTTTTAAGCTTGAATAACGATTTAATCCGGTTTTGAGTGGTTTTTATTTGTCGGATGTGTTCTTATATTTGTGAGCATGTCATAATAAAAGGTGCCGATACCCGAAAATACCGACACCTTTAACTCGATTTAGGTTATGATTAGTCAAAAAGACCTTTCATTATGGCGAGTACATGCAGCGGAGCAAAGCATTCACCAAACGCATCACGAATAAGCTTATCGCTTGCCCATGTTGGTATCGGATAATCGTCAGGTAATCCAGTTACACGCAGTAATTAGAGCACGGTTAAAGGTCTTGCATCACTGTATGTACCATCCGGCAGTAATCTTCCCGGATGACAATTACGAAAACCAGACACTCCCTTTGAATCACAAAGAATTGTGTTACAGGGTTCATTCCAAACCTTTCTCTGAAAGCTACAGTGGAACTTTGCTTTGCTTGGGGTACCGTCGACATTAACCGGTTTCCATACTGGATTGTCGTGAGCCGAACAACCGGTCGGAGTATGTTTCATGACCTCGATTTGAGGTAATGCCCACATCAGTGCAACATGATATTTAATCCCGCTATCTTCACCACACTCAATTGATGGTAAATCTCCAATAGCGTCTTCAAGCGTGATTATCTCGTCAAAAAGCGTTGGCAACTCCCATGCCTTAGCCTTACGAGCTAAAATAATTGCGCGACGACGGTTTTGAGGAACGAAAAAATTTGCTGCATTCTGTACACCATAATGTACGATATAGCCCATTTTTCTAAGTTCTTCAACGATGTATTCTCCAACGATACGACCGTCATCCAGTTTGACGACTAGCATTTGAAGCACATTCTCAATGAGAATCCACTCAGGAACTGTGTACTTTATAAACTCAAGTGTCGGTTCAAAAAGATGTCCACGCTTATCAGACGGGTTACGTCTTGAGTTGCTTAATGTGTACGACTGGCATGCTGGACTCGCCATAACGCCAGTACAACCTTTTTCTTTATGAAGTTGTACGAGCTTCTCAAAGACATCTTTATCCCAAATGTCGCCACAGACGACTTTACATTCAGGATAAAGTTCTTGCGCCCATTTAGCTCTTTGTGGCACAATTTCGTTGCTGACAGAACCAACAAGACCAAGGTTATCTTTCAAGTAGTACTCCCCAATTCCACAAGACTGGAAAAGAGAAGTGTAATAAATCGGTTCTTTCGGTTTTTGAAAATACCCGATTATTTTTTTATTGGATTTAACATTGTGTGTTATTCCTTATAAAAAAGTTTTTAATAAAATTTATTACTCGCCTCATTGCGAGAGGGGATGAAAAAATCAGCTCCTGAATATTAGAACTTTAAAAAATCAGGGCTTTTTAAAATTATTTTTCAGACGAAGAAAATTTTTCGTCTAACTATTTGAATTTACGAAAGAAAAAAATTACATTTTTAAAACCATATTTTTTGTACGACGTTGAATAAAAACGTGTACATTTTGTAAAATTCGCCTTATAATATATTTAAAGGCTTAAGTGTGATGCATACTGTGATGCATTTGGTTGAAACCAAACCCCAAGCAAAGTGCAAAAGCAAGTAAAATCAATGCTTTTACAAAAAACGGAGTGGACCCCGTTGCTTTTCTCCAATTAAAACAAAAAAGCCACCGAAAATGGTGGCTTTTTTGTCAAGTATTTACTACGCCAGCTGCTTGTTTCTAATGTCAAGGAGTGTGAAAAGATACTCATAGTTGGCTTTCCTCTCCCTCAAAAAGTTAAGAAGGGCTTCCTTCTTGCTCATCTTTTTAGCATCCATAGCAGAAAAAATTTTAAAAGCGCTCCGGTTCACCTCGGAGTAAATTTGATAAAACTGCAAGGGGAACTCTGTATTATTTTAGATAAACAGACAAGCAATTTACTTATTTCTAACGAGCTGTATCTGCGTAATCACATAATAAATTACCATCATTATACATAAGCTCTTTCAGAGTATTATAAAAAAATATTTTGTCAACTTCTTTTCTATAAAAGTTTGTATAATTTTTTTTGTTTATGTCATTAATCGGAGCAAATATTTTCTCAAAGTGGCACGTTCAACACCAAAGAGTTTTGCAATTTTTGATTTTGATATTCCTTGCGCCAGCAACTTTTGTATCTGTTTTTGATTTTTGGCAAGTCTGAGATTTTTTGTTTGAGAATTATACGGACGCCCGAGTTTTTTACCTTGTGCCTTGATATTTGCCAAACTTGATTTGGTTCGTTCGGAAATAAGTTGTCTTTCAATTTCGGCCGCTAAACCGAAGGCAAAAGCAAGCACTTTACTTTGTATATCATTACCAAGACGGTAATTCTCTTTCAATGTCCAGACTTGACAATTCTTGTTTAGGCAGGTTTCTAAAATCTTCATAACTTCAAGCAGCGAACGACCTAAGCGCGATATTTCGCAAGTTATCAGTATATCATTTTCTTGCAAATTATAGAGCAATTCCCCGAGTTTGCGTTTATCTAAAGCTTTTCGGGAAGATATTTTTTCCTCTACCCATTTATCTATTTTTAGGCCTTCTTTGCGGGCAAAATTTTCTATTTCAAAACGTTGATGTTCAAGTGTTTGTTTATTTGAACTAACCCTGATGTAACCTATTGTAGTCATGATAAAAAATCTCCAAAAAATGTTTTCAAAACCGGTCAAATTAATAGAACGTTAGTTGCCGGTTGACAATTACAGAACATTTGCGGAACATAAAAAAACTAAAAAATATGGCGGAATAATGAGGTTGGAGCCGGCTTTACTGCTGACTTTTATGATACAATGGAATTATCCTTGGGTTATGGAGGTGATTTTTTTTATTTTCATTGTCTTAAAAAAAATTAATCTGAATTTTTATTTATTTCTTAAACATTTGCCGCTATTTTACGGCGAATCAAAGAGAGGAATAAAAAAATGCAAGGACTATGGAATAAAATTAAAAAAGATTATATGCCGAAATCGGTGGAAATAATAAGTCAGGGATACTCACTTAACAATTTTCGGCGAGACTGTATTTCCGGTTTAACCGTAAGTATTGTTTCGCTGCCTTTGGCAATGGCTTTGGCTATTGCCAGCGGATTATCACCGGCACAAGGATTATATACGGCTATTGTTGCCGGTTTTATTATTGCATTATGCGGCGGTAGCCGTTACCAAATCGGCGGACCGACCGGTGCTTTTGCCATTCTGGTTTTAGAGGTTTTACAAGGATACGGATACAATGGTTTGATTGCATCTATGCTGCTGACCGGTATCATCTTGATTATTGCCGGATTATGCAAACTCGGAAGTTATATAAAATATATTCCTTATCCGGTTGTGATAGGATTCACGGCTGGTATCGGCTTAACGCTCATTACTTCGCAAATTAAAGACTTGTTTGGAATGAACTTGGAAAATCTGCCGAAGGGTTTTACGGATAAATGGATAGTGTATATTACAAATCTGCCTGCTTCCAATTTATATTCCGCGCTCATCAGTGCTGTTTCCTTGGCATTATATATTTTTATTCGCAAATTTACACCTAAAGTTCCGGTCTATTTGGCAATTTTGGTGGTAACAACATTGCTTGCCGTCGGCTTAAATCTTCCGGTAGAAACAATCGGGAGCAAATACGGTGATTTGCCGAAAACATTACCTATGCCGCAACTGCCGGAGTTGAGCTTTGATTTATTCCGAAGTGTTTTTGCCAGCGCATTGACGGTTGCTTTTTTGGCTGCCGTAGAATCCTTGCTCAGTGCAAAAGTTGTAGATAGTATGAGCGGTGATGCACATAATCCGAATGCTGAGCTGATTGGTGAGGGATTGGCTAATATGGGTTCGGCATTTTTTATGGGACTTCCGGCTACCGGTGCGATTGCGCGCACTGCCACCAATTACCGTGCCAACGCCTATTCTCCGGTTTCGGGAATGATGCAATCGGTATTTTTATTTGCTTTCATGTTTGGTCTTTCGCCGTTGGTAAAATATATTCCGTTGGCCTCTTTGGCTTTGATTTTGGTTATTATCGGGTGGAATATGTTGAACCTTGATAAAATGTGGGGATTATGCAAATCGCAAGCCGGCGACAGATATACACTGATTGTCACTGTTTTGCTCACGGTTTTGGTCAACTTGAGCGCGGCAATCGCCGTTGGTTTTATTATGGCTGCCGTTATTTTCATGCATCGTATGAGCAAAGAAATAGAACTTGCCAATATGGAAGATATGGTTCAAGATATAAATGTTGCGGTTGCTCAGGATTTAAGGGATAAAAAAATTGTGGTTGTGCGAGTAGCCGGTCCGCTGTTTTTCGGCGTTGTATCTGAAATTTCACAATTTTTCCGCAATATAGAATCACGGCCGAATGTAGTAATTATCCGAATGGGACACGTTTCAATGATTGATGCCAGCGGAGCTAATTTGATTGTGGAATTTATTGAAAAAATGCATAAAAATCACACCAAAGTGATTATCTCCAACATCAAAACACAGCCTAAACGTATTTTGCATCAGGCATTTGCCAATGCACATGTTCAACTTTCGGATATTGCTACCGCATCAAACTATGATAAAGCAGTGGCAATGGCAAAACGCTATGTCAGCCGCCTGAAAAAAAGATGTGAATAAAAATTTTATGCCCACAAATACCGGAAACGGTAAAAACGAAAAAACTTGATTTTTTTATAAAAAATTAAGTATATTGGTGTTCAATGAAGGCAGTTTGACATTATTACAATAAGGAAAGAAATAATGAAACAAAATATTACAGACTCTTTAGTGCCTATGGTTATTGAACAAACCCCTAAAGGCGAGCGTTCATTTGATATTTTTTCAAGACTTTTAAAAGAGCGTATTATCTTTTTAAATGGCGAAGTTAATGACGAATCTTCCGCACTCGTATGTGCTCAGCTGTTGTTTTTGGAAGCGGAAAACCCGAAAAAAGATATTTCTCTTTATATCAATTCACCGGGAGGTGTTATCACCTCCGGCATGGCAATTTACGATACCATGCAATATATTTCATGTGATGTGGCAACAATATGTATCGGGCAAGCTTGCTCTATGGGCTCTTTTTTGCTCGCCGGCGGCGCGAAAGGAAAACGCTATTCCCTGCCCAACTCGCAAATTATGATTCACCAGCCTTCCGGCGGTGCCAGAGGTCAGGCTGCCGATATTGAAATTCAGGCAAAATTAATTTTAGATTTGCGTAAGCGTTTAAATGCCATATATGCTCAAAATACCGGTCAAAAAATTGCCGTAATTGAAAAGGCTATGGATAGAGATAATTTTATGACTCCGGATGAAGCATTAAAATTCGGACTCATTGACCACATAATTGCCAATCGTGCCGAAGTGAAAGGAAAATAATAATGAGTAATACCGAAGACGAGATTTTGCATTGTTCCTTTTGCGGTAAAAGCCAGAAAGAAGTAAAAAAACTGGTAGCCGGTCGCGGAGTTTATATTTGTAATGAGTGCATTGACGTTTGCCACACCATAATGGAAGAAGAAATTGCGACTCAAAGTGAAAGTGCTTCAAATCCTGATACTCCTCTGATGAACAGCTTACCTACCCCGTCAAAAATCAAACAATTTTTGGATGAATACGTTATCGGGCAAGACTATGCAAAAAAAGTTTTGTCAGTGGCAGTTTATAACCACTACAAACGCTTGAACAACCCTAAAAAAGACGAAGTTGAAATTGCAAAATCCAACGTAATATTAATCGGTTCCACCGGATGCGGAAAAACTTTGTTGGCGCAAACATTGGCTAAAATTCTAAATGTTCCTTTTGCCATTGCCGATGCAACAACTTTGACCGAAGCAGGTTATGTCGGAGAAGACGTGGAAAATATCGTTTTGAAATTGGTGCAAAATGCAAATTATGACATAGAAAAAGCTCAACGCGGAATCATTTATATTGATGAAATTGATAAAATTTCCCGCAAAGGAGACGGTCCGTCAATCACCAGAGACGTGTCCGGTGAAGGTGTGCAACAAGCCCTTTTGAAAATTGTGGAAGGAACAGTCGCTAACGTGCCACCGCAAGGCGGACGCAAACATCCGCAGCAAGAGTTTTTGCATGTGGATACTACAAATATTTTGTTTATTTGCGGCGGTGCTTTTGCCGGATTGGAAAAAATTGTTGAGCAACACGGAACGGAGAGTTCCAACTCCATCGGTTTCGGAGCCAATGTTGAAAAAGATTCAAAAAGTATCGGGCAAATATTAAAAGATGTTCGTCCGGAAGATTTGATTAAATACGGGCTTATCCCTGAATTTGCCGGTCGTATGCCGGTTATTGCCACTTTGGATGATTTGAATGAAGATGCTCTGATTAAGGTTTTGACCGAGCCGAAAAATGCTTTGATAAGCCAATACTCATCTTTGTTCGGAATGGATGAAGTGAAGCTCAACATTACTCCGGAAGCACTACGCGCAATCGCGGCAAAAGCTATTGAAAGAAAAACAGGAGCCAGAGGTTTGCGTGCTATCATGGAAGAAATTTTGATGGAATGGATGTATGAACTTCCGGATAAAAAAGACATTGCCGAAATTGTTATTGATGAGAATGTTGTAAAAAACGGAACCACCCCTAAATTGATAAAAATTTCGCACAAAACAAAAAAAACGGCTTAACTTTTATGTGAGGACTGAATATGGACGAGAAACTTTCCAAAGGCTATCTTGAAAAACTGCAAAAACAAGCAAAAACGGTTTTAGAGAACAACGAAAGACCAAATAAAATAGCATCTTTGGGAGGTTTCTTTTCCGAATCCGTGCGTTCTCTGAGATTTATTTTGTGCGAAAAAGAAAATTTTCTGTTTGCACTTTTGCAGCTGGTATCTATTGCCTTGTGCTATTATTTGTGGATACAGATATTAAATTGGATTCCGGAAGATGTTTGGAAAGAAGTGGGAAAAGAAGACCGGGAACATGGCGGATTAATTGATTTAGCAGTTTTGGCATGGGGTTTTATTTGCGTGGGTGTTGCCGCGTTCCCTATCGGAATTTTGACATCATGTATCTGTGCTTCGTTTCTGCTCAGATTCAGCGGACGTAAATCAACGGTGTTAGATTGCCTGAAAATTGCCATGCACCATGCAAAAACCGTATGGTTTTTCAGCTGGGTTGACGGTTGGTGGACCGTAATGCGAATTTTAGAACGTTTGCCGAAAAAAAATGATAAAACTCCTTTAAGCACAAAAATCCGTAATGAATTAATTTATCAGGCATGGAAACTTGTTTCTCTCGGATTTTTACCGGCAATAATCGGCGGAAGAGCCGTAAAAGATGCCGGAAGCGACTCTCTCGGTATGCTCAAAAAGAGATTTGTTAATGTGGCAAAATTGCGTTTCGGCTATTCGGCAATATGCTGGATTATAGGTATTTCATCTTACATCTTGTCAATTATTTTTATGATACACGCTCCGGCAAATATTTTTCCTGAAACTAACGGAATATATAACTTTTACTTTTTAATAGGTATACCTATGTTGTTCAGTTTAGCCGTTATAATGTTGTTTTTCCGCCCGTTGTATTTGATTTCGGCATGCCGAATTTACGTAAATTATGCCAGAGACAATAACATTCATCTTGATTTACCGAAAAAATCTCCGGCAATATTGTCATCTTTGCTGGCATTTGCAATTTTATGTTTAATTGCCGCCGGAATCGTATATTTTCGCCGAGAACTCGGTATTGCCGACATTTTGGCAAATGCCGAATATCTGCATAAACTTTGGTAAGGATAAACAGATAATTACTTTTAAGGAAAAAAAGCCAGAGGAATGTATAAAAACAAAATCAATCAAACATCTCAGTTATCCATAATTTGATTCGGAAATGTGGTTTTTCAACTCCTGCATAAATATATTTGCCGCCGGTGACATCAGCTGATGCTTTTTCCACACCAGTAAAAGCCCTAAATCCAAAGAAGGGTATAGTGGTCTGAAGACCAAATTATGCATATCCATGTTATTAATTAATTTATCTATTGTCAGCAGATAGCCTATTTTCTTTTCTGCCAGAAGTGCCGCATTAAAAACAAGATTATACGTGACAACGATATTTAATTTTTCAAAATCACTCCCAAACCACTCAATAAATTGATTATGTATGGCTGTTTTTTGGATTACTTGTCTGGAACAGATTAGCGGTTTTTCAAATAAATCTTCTTTGCAAATCTTTGATTTTTCAGCCAACGGCATATCATTTGCCATCACCACACCCCAAACATCTTTGGTCGGAAGTTTCATGTATTCATATTTTGTAATATCTGCCGGTTGCAGCAAAATTCCAAAATCTATCAAACCTTTATCCAAGCGTTCACAAACATCTTGTGAATTGCCGCTGTGAAAATGATAACGAATCCGCGGAAACTTTTTGCGCATTATTCCGATAACTTCGGCAATGGTCCGTATTCCCTGCGTTTCACCGCCGCCGATAAAAATATCGCCGGACACATCTTCACTCTGAGCCTGCACTTCGGCTTTAACTTTTGCCACCATATCCAAAATTTCTTCGGCACGTTTGCGCAAAACCATACCTTCAGGAGTAAGTGACACACTATGACTTGAGCGAATCAATAATTTTTGGTGCATTTCTTCTTCCAAGTCCATTATCTGGCGAGAAAGTGTCGGTTGAGTAATATGCAGAGTATTTGCCGCATTGGTGATATTTCCTTCATTGGCAACCGTCAGAAAATATTTTAAAACACGCAATTCCATTACTTTTTCTCCTTAAAACATACCTCCAAAATAAAAAACTTTGAAATGCCTGTCAAGCATATCTTAATATATGAAATAAGTATTTGAACTTTTATCGGTATATTGCTAAATTTACACATATCAACAGCTTTAGACTTCTGATATGGCAAACAATTCAAGGAATTTATTAAAATGAAAAAGCTTATATACATTTTTTTAGCATTAATTTTGTGCGGCGGATATTCCCATGCCGACGAAAACACCGGAGATAAAACAATGAAAAAAATTACACAAACAGCAGGACGCGACTCACTTGGAACATTTGCGCCGGAATTTGCTCATTTTAATGATGACATTTTATTCGGTGACGAAGAATACGGCAAACTGAAATAATTTACGGGAACAGACAGATGACTATGTGGATTATCATCATGTGGACAACCTTGGCAATTACCGGCACGTCTCTGCTTTATTTAAGCAATCGTGTCGGAAAATTTGCTTGGGCAGAAAATATTACAAAACACAATAACCGATATAAAAACACTTTAAGTGTTCTTTTGGTATTCGGTTTGTTTGCCGCAATCGGAATTGCCATAAACTACATGAATGCCATTGTCTGTGCAATATATTTTGCCATGATTTGGCTGCTGTGCGACACTTTATTTTGGATTTTTGAAAAATTGCGTGGACAAACTTTTCAAGCCTATTACTCCGGTTTTGCCGCAATAGTAATAAGCATACTTGCTTTGTCCTACGGTTGGTATGCTGATCACCATGTTTGGAAAACCGAATACACATTTTTTTCCGATAAGGTAAAAAATGATATAAAAATAGCAATGTTTGCCGATTCACATATCGGGACAACTTTTAATGCAGAAGGTTTTGCTGCCAATATGGATAATATTCAGGCACAGAATCCGGATATTTTGATTATTGCCGGAGATTTTGTAGATGATGGAACCTCGCGCGACGATATGGTAAAATCTTGCGAAAAACTTGGTAAAATGCAAATTAAAAACGGCATCTATTTTGTATTCGGAAATCATGATAACGGCTATTACGGTGCAGATTACCGAGGGTTCAGCGGTGCTGAATTAATATCCGAGTTACAAAAAAACAATGTCATTGTTCTCAAGGATGAAAATGTTTCAATAGGTGATGATTTATATATCATAGGACGAAGAGATTTTTCCGTAGAAAAAGAAATGGGTGGCAAGCGAAAATCAATGAAACAGCTGATGGAAAACCTTGATGACGCAAGATATATAATTGCCGCCGATCATCAACCTGCAGACTATAAAAATCAAGCCGAATCCGGAGTTGATTTGGTGGTATCGGGCCACACTCACGGAGGACAACTTTTTCCGTTTAACAATGTCGGAAAGTGGATTGGCGCAAATGACAAAATTTACGGACATGAAAAAAGGAATAAAACAGATTTTATTGTAACCTCGGGGATATCTGATTGGGCAATAAAGTTTAAGACCGGAACAAAATCGGAATATGTTATCATTAACCTAAAACCACGGATTTAGAGCGGAGAATTTCTCCGCTCCTTTTTTACAGAACATTATTGATAAAATATTTTTCTTTTATTTTCTGAAAACTTTCTTCTAAATAAGGGTATTGCAGCTTGCATATCTCGCGATACAAAATTTTGAGGTTTACGCTGCGTCCGTAAAACCTCTCTCCGGTATCACGCCCTTCCCAACCGCAAATCATATTCTGATATTCTTGTTTTACACCGGCATCACGCAATTCCGGCTTTACCGTGTGACGAAAGCTGTGAAAAACTTTCTTACGGCTCTCTATCCCCAAATAATCCAGATACCGACCGAACCATTTTGACATTTTATCCGTATAGTGATTACGACCGGAATAAGTAAATTGGTAAAACACCCTTTCATTGTTTTGCTCACGAACCTTTTTAATATAATCAATAAATCCCATTTCAACCAACTTTGGATGAACGGGAATTAAACGGTTGGAAGATTTGTTTTTCAGGTGCTGGTCGGAACGGCTGTCATTAATGTCTATGTAATAAATGTTGCCCTGCTTTTTAACATCATCACAATATATCTGACATAATTCATTGAGCCTTGCACCGGAATACAGCCCCAGCAACATCACATAAAATCTGAACAAAAATTTTTTATTGCTGTATAAAAAATAATTATCTGCATCAAAAATCTTAATCAATTCCTTCTTGCTGAATCGGTCATAACTTGCTCCGTTATTACGTGACGGAACTTCTATTTGCACGTTCAACACCTGATTAACATACCCTTTTCGTTGGCAAAAAGCCAAAAACTCCTTAAATACATTCAAATATTTTTTTGCTGTTGATGTCGCTATTGTTTTTTCCGAAGCATACGGTAATAAATAATCACGCAATTTTTTATCTTTCGGAAGTTTTTGTTTTAAATAATTTTTGGGCAAAAAGTATATTTTTGAAGAAATAAATTCGCAATCATGAACATTAAGACTTTCAACGTATTTTTTATTAATCAGCGCAAAAATAACTTCCAGACAACTGCGGCACTGATATAATCTGTTTTCCCCCGTTCCCTTTACCGTTTTTTTATATTCTTCAAATTTTTGATATGCCACGGTCCAGAGTGTTTTAACATTAGGCATACGCACATTATTATACAAATATTCTTCATCAATATAACGCAGGCACCTTTCTATAATGGCTGCCACATAAAAGTCACGACTGTTATTTTGTATGGCTTTAACCCTATTTATCACATAGTCATCTGCCATAAGAAAATAATTAAGCAAGTCGGAAAACCATTCCGGACGTTGTTTTTGTGCAGATAAAATATTTTTTTCCTGAATACCCGAATTTAAAAAATCCAGAATCTTATCCGGAATATTTTTGCTGTTTTTTAAGGTTGAAAAATATTTTTTTATGTAGCCGATAACAACATTATTTTTAAATTCTTCATAATCACCGGAATATCCGGATTTCAAAAAATCGCTTTTTTGCAATAATGTTGCGGACAAATCATCCATAGTAAGTTTATTGTCTTTTATTGCAAAATATTTTTTATCTATATTTTTTTGAATTTCTTTAACTCGCAAAGCAACAATATTTTCTACATCATCTTCCGAAAGAAATAATTTTCCGTTTTTATTTTCCATTTTTTATCTCCATTAGTTTAAAAAACCAAAATGCACCTTTTTCCGGTGCATTCTGATTATATTTAAATTGAGAAAAAATTTTTATTTTATTTTTTTATATCGGCTAAAACTTTTAAGGAAACAATCACATCCGGATCCGTAACTTTTCCGTTATTTTCATTCCCCTTTTTTATGTTATCAACAAACTCCATCCCTTCTATAACCTGCCCCCACACGGTATATTTCCCGTCTAAATGACCGGCATTTTTGAAGCAAATAAAAAATTGACTGTCTGCCGAATCCGGATCAGATGTTCTGGCCATGGAAACAGTGCCTCGGCCGTGGTGTTTATCACTAAATTCGGCTTTCAATTTTTTTCCGCTGCCGCCTGTTCCCGTTCCTTTCGGATCTCCGGTTTGCGCCATAAATCCGTCTATAACACGGTGAAACTTTAAACCGTCGTAAAATCCTTTGCGCACAAGTTCTTTGATACGTGCAACATGGTTCGGAGCCAAATCCGGATACATTTCAATCAAAACTTTACCGTCTTTCAGTTCCATTACCAATGTATTTTCGGCATCTTTAATTTCCGCAGCATTTGTCCCCGACGTTACCAAAAGAATACCCAGCAATATACCCAGAAAATTTTTCATTACTTTTCTCCTTCTTTATTAAAGAAAAAATATAACAGTGAAGTTAATTTTTCATAAAAAATAATTTTATTATACATATTTTAAATATTTATCGGCTAACATGGCGAAAAAGTTTTTTAAAAGAGAGGTTTTGTTATGAGTAAAACAGCTATTGTCGGCGTTACCGGAAGTTTGGGGCGTGAATTTTTAAGTATTTTGGAAGAAAACTCCGTAAAGTCATCTACCATTTTTGCCGTAGATACAAACAGTCCGCTCGGCACACAAGTATCTTACGGAGAAGATGAAGATATTGATGTTTTTAATTTAGAAGATTTTGATTTTTCTTCCGTAACCGCCGCTGTTTTCATGACCTCGGAAGAAGTTGCCAAACATTATATTCCGCGGGCGCTGTCCAAAAATGTTAAAGTTATTGATTGCTCCGGAGCCTACGTTATGGATACTGATGTTCCTTTAGTTGTCAGCGGAATTAATGATGAAGATGTTTGGAATCGGGCAAAAAAAGGCATTATCGCTTTGCCTTCTCCGCAGGTTACACAAATTCTGGTAGCTTTGCAAAAAACCACACAATCCAATAAAATAACAAGACTGGTTATTAATGCCTACGTTTCCGCCTCGGTTTACGGTAAAGAAGCTATGGACGAGTTATTCACACAAACCAGAAAAATTTTTATGAATGAGCCGTTGGTAGATGATGAGCAGGTATTTAAAAAGCAAATAGCTTTTAACGTATTGCCGCAAGTCAGCGAATTTATCGGCGAAGAGACAAAATTTGAATGGTCATATAATGCCGAAATTAAGAAAATTTTAGGTACTGATATAAAAGTTCATGCAAATTGTGCATTTGTGCCTACATTTATCGGTATCGGAGAATTTGTAAACGTTGAATGTGAAAATGAGGTAGACGTTGACGAAATTCGCAATGCAATGCGCGAAACAAAAGGTGTGGTTGTTTTTGATAAACACGTTGACTGCGGATATGTTTCCGTTAATGACGTGCAAGGAGAAGATGATGTTTATGTAAGCCGCCTAAGACAAGATATTTCCGTTGAAAACGGTTTCAGTTTTTGGTGTGTTGCCGACAATTTACGCGCCTGCACGGCACGTAATGCGTATAATTTATTTCAAATGAACATAAAAAAAATAGGTGTCAAATGTTAAAACATATCAAAATTTTAAGCTTAGTATTTATTGCCGCTTTTTTACAGGCTGCTTCCGTTTTTGCCATGGATGTTCCCGCCCCGAAACCGGACGTCGCAAACAACAAAATTGAGTTGGAAGCAGTTACATCTATACAGGACGTTGATTTTGAAAAAATCAACAAAGATATTGAACAAATAGAAGATGTTTTGAAAAACGATAATGCCGATAAAAACGACATAGACGACTTTGTGTCCTTTTTAACCTCTCAAGACACTTTAATTGTCAATTACAAAAAAGAAATAGAAAAAAATGTAAAGTTTGTGCAGAAACAGCTTGATGCTTTGGGTGCCGAACCGCAAAACGGCGAGGCCGAAGACGAAGCTATTACATTACAACGAACTGAGCTGATAAAAGAAATGTCTTCTCAGGATCGTTTGCTGAAAGAGGCCGATTTAACATTATTAAAATTGGAAGAATTAACCAATAAAGTATTAAATGCACGCAATCAGAAAATATACGGAGATTTAATAACAAAACGCTCAGCTTTTATTAATCCGGTAGTTTTTTTCAGCGGTGTTAAGGCTTATGCCATTTTCTTCTGGAATGTAACAAAATCTCCGATAGATTGGTATATGAGCGTGCCGGAATCGCAACGTTCTTACGCTTTGTTGAGCATTGCCTCTGTTATCTTCGTTTTAATTATCGCACTGACATTGGCTATCATTTTGCGACGTTTTATACTGAATAACTGGGGATATAAGGCCGAAATCGTTAATCCGACCTTTAACCGCAAAGTTATTGCCGCTATTGCCGTTGCCATAGCTCGTGGATTGATTTTTGCCTTTTTGATTATCGGCTGTATTATTTGGATGGTCAGCACCAAAATATTTGAAGGCAGCCTGTTGCAAACTGTTTTAATGTGTATATCTTTCTGCACCTTAATGGCTATCGGTGAGGCAACTGCTTCACGCGTGACTTTTGCCCCTTACTACCCGCAATGGCGTTTAGTAAATGTTTCCACCGAAAAAGCGGCAAAATTTACCAAAATGTTATTCACATATATCGTGTTTAACTTGTTCACGCTTGCGCAAATGTATATTGCTCAAGAGGCCAAATATTCTCTTGAAACAATCCATTTTACAATGATTCTGTCGTGTGCTGTCACTGCTTTTTCACTAATGTGGTTTGCAAAAATAGCATTTGATTCACCTAAAGAAAAAACCGATAATGATGCAGATGGTGAAGAAAATGCTTTGCAAGGCGAAGATGAAATTATTTTGAACCACGGTATGAAAATGATTTTAGGCACAGACCTGTTCTGCAGTGTTACTTTTGCCGCTTCATTGTTCGGATACCCTGAACTTTCATTGTTTATTTTGCGCCATATTGTATTGTCACTAATCATGTGCGGAATTTTTGAGGTATTCCGTCGTTCATTGATAGACATCATCAAAAAACTCATCATTTTATCCCCTCTGATGAAAAAATATAAATCAAGTAAAAAAGTCGTGGCCAAAATAGATTTTTGGTTACGTGCCATTATTAATCCGACCTTGCTTTTGATTGCTATTTTCAGTTTGCTCAACTTATGGGGACTGCCCGGTGACTTTATGTTGCAGGCAGCAACCAGACTCTTGTTTGGTTTCAAAATCGGAGGCATTCAAATTTCTTTAATTGCCGTTGCTTTAGGTATTGTCGTATTTTTCGGTTCTTTAACGGTTATGAGAATCGTTAAGAGCAAGCTTTCGGACAATGTATTGGCCAAAATTGATATGGATGACGGCATCAAACATTCCCTCGTATCCGGAGTAAGTTTTGTCGGCTTTATTATTTCAATCCTTTTGGCAATTATAGCCATGGGTATTGACTTAACAAACCTCGCATTCATTGCCGGTGCTTTATCTGTCGGTATCGGTTTCGGTTTGCAAGACGTAATTAAAAATTTGGTTTCCGGTATCATTATTTTGCTGGAGCGTCCTTTCCGTGTCGGTGACTGGGTAATTATGAACGGGGAAGAAGGTAAAATTAAGCAAATTAATATTCGCTCAACCGAAATGGAAACATTTAAGCGCACAAGTGTTATTATTCCTAACGCGACTCTTCTTTCAAGTTCGGTAACAAACTTAACGCACGGTGACAATATGGCTCGCCAGTCAATAAAAGTCGGAGTGGCATATAACTCAGATCCGGAAAAAGTTAAACAAGTTTTGTTGGATTGCGTAAAGGAATGTAAAGACATTTTGCGTTATCCTGAACCTTATGTTTTGTTCCAAGATTTCGGAGCCAGCAGTCTTGATTTTGAGTTGCGCTACTACATCAAGGATTTGTGGGCTTCGTGGACTAAACCAAGTGATTTGCGTTATCTTATTTTCAAAAGATTTGCCGAGAACAATATTGAAATTCCGTTTACGCAAATGGTTATTTATAACGGCGATAAGGCAAACGAAGAAAGAGAAAATTTAAATAAAATTAATTAACACCTGAAAAATTATTAATATTCCGGCTTCTTTTCTTTAAAATCAAAAGAAAAGGAGCTTTTTTATTTGCAATAATCCGTAAATTTGTTATCATATACTCACGGCATTTTTTGCCGAGAACCTGAAAAAGAGAGGTTCGGGGCTGTAGCAGGCTCTTATCGCAAGATACCGAAACGGTATCCTTTTACGGATACTTTTTTGGTTTTTAATCCCCATTATGATTGGGGAGCTTATGGTGTATGTTCAGGCGGATTCTTGCTAAAGACCATAAGAGTCATTACTTGCGATATGATTTGCTAACTCCCTGATCGTCTCTTAATGAGACATTTTTTTATTTATTCAATAGGGGGAAAAATCATGTTTAAAATAGTCTACCATCTTAAAAAATTTGCATTTTTTTTAACTTTTATGATTGCATCATCTGTTATTGCCGCAGCCGAAATCATTGACAGCGGATATTGCAACAATGAACATACTTGTGAGTGGATTTTAAGCTCAGAAGGAAATTTAAGTATAAACGGCAGCGGAGATATGACTTCTGCTTCGTGGAAAAATTCCGAATACGCCCAAACAATATCTTATGTTGATATTCAAGGAATTAGAAATATCAATACTTACGCCTTTTCCGGTTTAAAAAACTTGAAGAGTGCAAATATCGGAAATTCCGTTACCAGTATAGACCACGGTGCATTTGAAAATGACCACAAGCTGACAGATGTAGTTATCGGAAATTCCGTTAAAAGTATATCCGGATATGCTTTTGAAGAAACAAACTTAAAAAATCTGACCATATCTGACCATACAACAGATATTATGACAGAAAACAAAGCTTTTGCCTCTTACTCTATTGCCGACTTAACTATAACCTGCGTCGGAAACGAGGAATCCTGTGCCACTTTGAAAGAATTACTTTCCCATTGTAAGAGTGTTTATTCAATTATTGATATTTCATCTCAAATGATTTTAGCCGGAAAGGATGATTGCTCGGGCATTTACGTATGGGATGAAAACACGTCTTCCTGTCACCGGAGAGACAAAGAACAATGTGATGAAACAGCCGAATTTTACTATAACGGTGCCTTTTGCGATTATCGTTCTCCGGACGGGGAGATTTCTTGCATAGAAGGATATGTTGCCGACAGAGGGTTTTGTTACAAACGCATATACACCATGCAAGAAGCAGATAAATTGACTTCAAATGATAATGAAAACATGATTGAGTGGATTTTTGAATAAGCTTATAAAATTTTGAGCTTATTTTGTTGAAAGCAAGCATTAATTTCTTGCAAAATGAAACAAACTGTATTAATTATAGCTTGTTTTTGCCGTAATAGCTCAGATGGTAGAGCAACTGATTCGTAATCAGTAGGTCGGTGGTTCAAGTCCACTTTGCGGCACCATTTCAAAAAAAAGGCACAACAAGTGCCTTTTTCTGTATTTATAAATTGACATTTTGATAAATAAATTTAATATTGCAAACAAAAGTTCCGGAATAAACTATCAGGTTACAGATGAAATTATGGAATAATTGTTCTTTAAAATCCTCTATCTTTCTTGGCATATTCTTTGTATTGATTGGATTATGTTTGTTCTTTGGCAGTCTGCAATATTTAAAAACATTAAATATTGATTTGATTGCGTTGCTCGCCATTGATGTGCCTATTTTTTCTTTGTTTTACATATTTTCAAATAATTTATTGGGATTAAAATCTGAAAAAAAATATTCGCTGATTGATATTGTGATGATTGCCGTGTTTTTTATTTTTCTTTTTATTCCTATGTTACATATTTCCGATGAAACATTTTCAAAGCAAGAGAATCGTTTATTAGCACCCTATTCTCCTTTTATAAAAAAGGGTATAATAAATTATAACTATGGTAAAATGTTTGATAAATGGTTCAACGATAGATTTTTAGGAAGAGAACTGTTACTTGCTATCCATAAACATATTTTATTGAATACCAATAAATATTATCAGACAAAAGATGCGGGAATATACAAAAATCAGTGGATTTTAAATACAAGCCAGCTTTTCTCAACTATCTCAGATGATGAATTACAAAAGATATTTGTCGGAGTGTCGGCATATCAAACATTTTGCAATGAGCACAATATTAAATGCTATATAGAATTGGTGCCGAGAACACTTGATTTTGTAAGAAGTGAACAGTTTCGGATTATACCAAAAGAAGAAAAAGACAAAGCACAAATTATTGCTGACAGCATATTAAAAAAAACAAACTTTAGTATTGTATACCCTTTCAATGCCATGAAAGAGGCAAATAAATATGATTATGTTTATTTTAAGACAGATCATCATTGGACAGACTGGGGAGCTTTTATCGGCTATAAGGAATTAATGAAAGCCATAAAAAAAGATTTCCCCGATTTAACCATTTTAAAGGAAAATGATTATGATATTTATTACTCAAATATGGTTAGAGCTGAATTTAACCGTGTTTTTTGGGAAGGTCATTCCTGTAAATTATTAAATCTTACGGTTAAAGATTGTCCTTTAGACACTGATTATAAATATTATAAACACAAAAGAGAAGAAAATTTAAAAGTAAATATTGACGACTTAGATAATAAAGATTTTTATGCCTCTTATGCTCCCAATAAACAAAAAGTCATGATAATCGGAAACTCTTTTACCGAAAACATTTCCTATTTTTTGGCGTCTTCTTTTGAAAATGTGTTAAAGCGCAGATGCAATAATATGTATGGTGACGACCTTAAATTATCTCGGTGGAAAGAAGAGATTGTTTCTAAAAATATAGATATATTAATTATATTGGTAGAATCGCACTATTCTTCACATCTAACGGAATTAAAGGACTGAAATATGCTGTTTTCTTCTATAACTTTTATATTTATGTTTTTGCCTATCGTTTGCGTAACTTATTTATTATCTTACAAAAATTTACGCAATTACATCTTGCTTGCAGCAAGTTTAGTTTTTTATGCATGGACAGAACCACACTATCTCGGTATTATATTATTCTCAATTTTTGTAAACTATACCGGTGCTTATTGTATCAGTAAAAGCCATAAGCCACATCAACGCAAACTTTTTTTACTTATTACGATTCTCATTGATTTGGATTTACTGTTTTGTTTCAAATATTTTAATTTTGCTGCAGAAATAATTAACTCTGCTTTGAATGCAAATATTGGTTTTATTGATATGCTTTTGCCTATAGGTATTTCTTTTTATACCTTTCAAGCATTATCTTATGTAATTGACGTGTATCGCAAAGAAGTTAGTCCACAGTATAATATTTTTAAATTAGCTCTGTATATTTGTTTTTTTCCTCAGCTTGTTGCCGGCCCAATAATTAAATATCATGATATTGAAAGACAAATAGACAATCGTTCCGAAAATTTTAATAAGGTTGCTTACGGTGTTAAACGTTTTATTATCGGACTGGCCAAAAAAATGCTTATTGCTGATATTCTCGGGGCTGTGGCTGACAAAATCTTTTCACAACCGGTTGAACAATTTGATACACTGACTGCTTGGGTCGGGGCGATAGCATACAGTTTTCAAATATTCTATGATTTTGCCGGTTATTCTGATATGGCTATCGGTTTAGGCTATATATTCGGATTTAAATTTTTGGAAAACTTTAATTACCCTTATATTTCAAAATCTATCACTGAATTTTGGCGACGTTGGCATATTTCACTTTCTACTTGGTTTAAAGAATACCTCTATATTCCGCTTGGCGGTAACCGCGTAACTAAATCTCGTAACTATTTTAATTTACTCATAGTCTTTTTAATCACGGGTTTGTGGCATGGAGCTACTTGGAATTTTATTGTTTGGGGATTTTGGCACGGGATTTTTATTATTTTTGAAAAAATTACCTGTTGGCATAAAAAAGAAGGCAACCGGTGTCTCAAAATTGCTCATCATTTTTACACTATCTTAATCGTTGTAGTAGGTTGGGTAATATTTAGGGCTGATACACTGCCTTATGCCTATTCTTATGTTAAAAATATGTTTGGATTAATAAAAGAACATCATATATCATACGAATATGCCTATTACATTGATAATGTTGAAAAATTAGTTTTTGTCGTTGCCTTATTTTTAAGTATGCCGATATTCAGTAAAATTTTAGTAACAAAATATTCATCTAACTTATACCATATAGTTGTTAATATTTGGCTTTTATTTTTATTTGTTCTATCTGTAGCTAAAATTGCGGCATCAACATATAGTCCATTTATTTATTTCAGATTTTAAAATCAGTATGCCATAATGACTATTTTGCTCCTATTGCCTTATAAAATGCAGCAAATTGCAAAAACTCATCAGCTTGTGCTTCAATTTTTTCGTTTTGACTTTCTATCAGATTTTGCCGCATACTCAATAATTCGGAAAAAGGTATCAATCCGCTGTCATACTTGTGTTGCAAATTTTGCACCGCCTTATTGATTTTGCTGACTGCATACCGTTTTTTCCGCAAAGTTGTTTCTGCATTTTTCCATGCCGTTGCCGCCGTTTTGATTTCTGCTACGGCTAAGAGAACGGTTTTACGATAGTCTCCCAAATTTTCAGCGAAGATCCCCTTTTGCAATTCTATATTGTTCTGCAGCTTATTCCAATCAAGCAGAGGTAAACTAACAAGCGGCGAATAATTATATGTATTTGAAGAAGAATTGAACAATTTTGAACCGGATTGTGCAGCAACTCCCCATACGGCGGAAAGACTAAGGCTCGGATACAGTTCGGCAACGGCTTTGGCCACCAAGGCATTTTGCGCAACTAATCGTTGTTCTGTTGCGGCAACATCAGGACGCAGACGAACAACCCAAACCGGAAGTTTATAAGCATCTTCGGCCTTAAGAGCTAAGTTTTTTTCAAACAGCGAACTTTTAGGTTGCAACAACATTGACGACGGCAAAATTCCGCTCAAAACGCTTAACGAATTGGTATATTTTTCTATATTGCTGCGATATTGCGGTATTGCCGCCTGAGTCGTAAGTAATAAATACTCGGCCTGATTTAAGGCCGTATCATCAGTAAGTCCGCTGTCATATTTATTTTTTACGGCAGTAAATATTTGCTTTTGCAACCGTTCATTTTCTTGTGCCGTTTGCAAAAGTTTAATGTTTTTCATCATATTAACGTATGCCGAAACTATTTCGGCCTCTAAAATAATCTGCACATCGGAAAGCGAATATTCCATGGACTTTACCAATGCCGTATCGGCTTCGGTTTGTCGCCTGTTTTTGCCCCAAATATCAATTTCCCAAGAAGCATCAAATCCCGCACTATAATAATGAGAATCCAAACTCAGCTTCACATTTTTACCGGCTTTTTCATAATTCCACGCTGCGTTAACGTTCACAAAAGGCAAGGCATTTGTTTCGTCAATTTTGAGTTGCGCCCTTGCCTGCCTTAATTTTGCAATAGCCACTTCAATATCCGGACTGTTTTGTAACCCTGTTTTAATAAGTTTATTGAGCTGTTCGTCATTAAGTTTTTCATACCAGTTTTTCGGAAGTTCACTTGCCGAACCGGTTTTAAGTTCCGAGGCAATCACTTTATCTTTATATGCTTCGGGTGCAACATAATCATCTCCGATTGTGCAGCCTGACAGCATAAACAGGCACAAAACCAAAAGCTTAAACATTTTCACCTCCTTTGGGCTTAAAAGGAATAAAATATTCTTTTATACTTTCAAAAATTGCATACAAAGGCGGAATAAACACTATTCCGACAAGAGTTGCAAAAATCATACCAAAAAACACGGCTGTTCCGATGGCTATTTGTGATGCTGCACCGGCACCGGTTGCAACAACCATCGGAAAAACGCCTAAAATAAATGTAAATGCCGTCATCAGAACCGCGCGATAGCGTTCTTCCGCTCCCTTGCACGCGGCCTGCAAAATACTCATTCCCTGCTCATGATACATTTTTGTAAATTCAACAATCAAGATGGCATTTTTTGCCGCTAATCCGATAAGCATAATCAGCCCGAGCTGAGCGTATATACTTAACGATTGTCCCATAAAATGCAGTCCCAAAATTGCTCCGAGAATGGCAAAAACCGTGGAAAAAATAACGGAAAATGCCAGCATCCAGCTCTCATAAAGCGCCACTAAAAACAAATAGCAAAACAATATTGCCAAGCATATCAGCACAACAGCCTCTCCTTGAGTTTCCACTTCTTGCAATGTAAGCCCCGTCCATGATATGGAATATTCTTTCGGCAATGTTTTCACCAGTTCTTCCAACTTTGCAATAGCACGTCCGCTGCTGATTTTTTCATTGGGAATAGCCGTAATGCTTGCCGAAATATTTTGATTAAACCTATTAATCACTTTAGGCGAAAATTCCATCTTAATGTCGGCAAAATTTTTTATTTGAATACTGTTACCTTCCGTATTGCTGACATATAAATTGCCGATATTTTCTATGCTGTTACGGTATTTATAGTCCGCCTGTAAAATTACCTTATTTATTTGTCCGCTTAAAGTTATGTTGTTTACATAGCGCGAACCCAAATTGTTTTGCAAGGTGCTAAACAATGCGGCAACCGGAATTTTGTAATATTCCAGCTTAGTGCGGTCAATATCCAAATAAACATGCGGTGTTTGTGCCGTGTAGGTGCTGAAAGCATAATCAAAATATCCGCTTTTATTTACCTTTTCCAAATAGCTGCTCATTTGTTCAAACAACTGCTTCGGTGAAATATTATTATCGGTAGTTAAAAATTCAAACGATACACCGTTACTGTTACCGACACCGGGCAGAGAAGGCGGAGCAAAAAAGTTAATTTTAGCATTTTTTATGTCGCCGAATTCTTTGCTCAAATTATTTGCAATAGCTCCGACCGATAAGTTTTTAGCCTTTCTTTTATCCCAATTATCCAACCCTATAACACCAAGTGCAACGTTTTCTCCGCCACCGCCAAGCATACTGTATCCGGCAACACTGATAAAATAACGCACACCTTTTGTTTGCATTATTTTTTCGTTCATAACATCCAAAATTTCATTGGTCTGGTTAATGCTGGCCGTGTCTTCCAGTTGAATATTTGCAAAAATAATTCCTTGGTCTTCTTCGGGAATAAAAGATGAGTCTGTCATTTTAAAACCGATAAAACACGCCGCCAGCGCCGCAAGAACTATTAATGAGGATATTTTTAAATGGGCACTGAAAAAATTAACCATCTTCAGATAGTGATTCCGGCTGAAATCCAACATGATATTAAAGCCACGGAAGACAATATTCGGACGACTGTTTATTCCCTCATTTTTGAGCAAAACCGAACATAGAGCCGGACTTAGTGTTAAGGCATTAATTGAAGAAAAAACAACTGCCGCCGAAATGGTTACGGCAAATTGCTGATAAATTTTTCCGGTGATTCCGGCCATTAATCCTACCGGAATAAAAATTGCCAACAAAACAAACGTTGTTGCTAACACCGCACTTCCGATTTGCTGCATTGCAATTAATGCCGCTTTGTGAGAATCTGCTTTTTGCGTCAGCATCAGATATTGCACTCTTTCCACTACAATAATAGCATCATCAACAACTAATCCGATTGCTAAAATCATGGCGAATAAAGTTAAAATATTTATATTAAATCCTAAAAAATAAATCACCACAAATGAGGCCGTTAAGGACACCGGTATGGTTATCAGCGGAATGAGAGTTGTTGTGATTTTTTGCAAAAAAACATAGGTAACCAACACCACCAGTATAAATGTAACAATTAAGGTATCTATAATACTTTCTATTGATGCTCGCACAAAATCCGTTGAATCGTAAGCAACTTCCAATACCATATCATCCGGCAGATGTTGCGAAATTTTTGCTATTTCCTTCTTTATATTATCCATAATTTCTAAAGAGTTTGAATTAGGCATTTGATTAACGGCAAAAATAACCGCCGGAGAAGCATTAAAGGCTGACTGAATATTATATTTATCGGCGCCTAATTCAATTTCGGCAACATCTTTAAGATAAACCAAAGCTCCGTTTTTATCCGCGGCAACCACAATATTTTCAAAATCGCGAACCGTATCAAGCAGCCCTTTTGTCTTCAAACTTAATACCATTTTGTTGTGTTTGTCACTCGGTGCCGAACCGATACTGCCGATTGAGGCCTGCACATTTTGCTGTTCCACCGCTGTCACTATATCATTACTGCTTAGCCCCAATGCACTTATTTTATCTGAATTCAGCCATATTCGCATACTGTATTGCGGACCAAAAATTTGCACCTGTCCGACACCCTTAATTCGTGACAAATTGTTTTTAATATTAGAAAAGGCATAGTTGCTCAAATATAAATTATCATACGTCTGATTTGGTGAGCGTAGCGTTAACATTCCCAGCATATTCGGGTTTTGGGTTTTAATTCCGACACCGTATTTAGTCACTTCTGCCGGTAAATTTGATGAAGCCTGCTGTAAGCGATTCTGCACTTTTACTTGTGCAATATCGGCATCACTTCCCACTTCAAAAGTGACTGTCAATGAATATGAACCGTTGTCATCAGATGTAGAAGACATATACATCATATTTTCTACACCGTTTACCTCATTTTCAATCGGCACGGCAACCGTATCTGCCAAAACGTCGGAACCGGCACCTAAATATGTTGCCGATACCACAATTTCCGGAGGTGTTATTTCCGGATATTGAGCAACCGGCAAAACTTTTAAGGACATTAGCCCCATTAATATCATAACAACAGAAACTACACCGGCAAAACATGGGCGGTTAATAAAAAATGCCGAAAACATTTTATTTTCTCCCATTTTCGGTTGATTGCGGAACGGCTTTATGACCGGCATACCGAGGCTCTATTTTTTGCGTAATCAACATTTCATCAGGTGTAAAATTATTTCGCAGTATGTAGTGATTTTCATTCTCGCTTAAAACATCCACAAACTTCTTTTTTATTGTTCCGTTTTGCAAAACATACACGCTTTTTCCGTCTTCTTGTGCAGAAACCAGATTTTTTTCAATACTTATGGCATTTTCATATATTTCTTCAACCATCACATTGACGTAAGCATTCGGAATAAGCTTATGGTCAAAATTTGCAAATTCGGCATAAACCGCCAAACTGTCCGTGTGAGGATTGACACTGTTTGCCGTATATTTTACCTTGCCGATATCATCATAAATCTGCCCATCCGGCAAGCGGAGTTTGACATTGTTATCGGCGTAAATTAATCTGTTTTTTTCTTTTGACAGATATTCTTTATCGGTAACAGAAAAAACAACTCTTATCGGACTGTATTGCACAACACTCAGCAAAGGTTGCGATTGCGGACTGATATAATCACCGACAGAAGGTTCAATATTACCGACTATACCGGAAAAGGGAGCCTTCAATATTGTGTGCGAATAATCAATATTTGCTTTTTCCACGGCGGCACCGGCTTGTTCATAGGCCCCCTGAGCCTTAAGATATGCCGCTCCGGCATTTTCCAATTCGCTTGCCGATACTGCTTCACGGCCGGCATGTTTAAGACGTTCAAACTGTCTTTTGGCATTAACCAACTCTGCTTGTGCGGCAAATTTATTTGCCATGGCGGCATCAAGTTCGGCCAGATAAGTTGACTGCTCCACCACCAGCAACACATCATCGGTTTTTACGTTTTCTCCTCCTTTTACGTTTATTTTCTCCACATATCCGCTTATTTGCGGCAAAATATCCGTTTCATTAATTGCTTGAACTTGGCCGATATAATTTTTAGGCACAACCACCGTTTTACCAATCGGCTTTAATGTATCAAGCACCAAAGTCTGCTCTTGCGGCAGCTTAGCAGAATCATCAGGCAAATGTTTTTGGTAATTATATAAAGCAATATATACCGTAATCAATAAAGCGGCAATAAGCGCAAGCCAAAGGCGAACACGTTTTTCTTTCATGATTTTTCTCCGATAACGAAACCTCTTTTCAAATAATCAGAAAAATATTTTTTTCAACCTTTGTGTTATTGCATAACCTCAATGGCTTTTGCTATTTTACGAATGGAGTTCAGCTCTATTTGGCGCACGCGCTCTTTAGAGATATGATACAACTTGCTTAAATCATCAAGGGTGGCATTTTCTTCCTGAAGCCGGCGCTTAAACAAAATATCTTTTTCGCGCGGATTGAGAACCAAAATTGCACGTTTGAACAATTTTCGGCGATAACTCATTGTTTCTTGATAAGATAGGCTTTCTTCCTGATTTGGCCGCTTATCCGAAATAAAATCAAGCAATTCGGCGCCGCTGTCTTCATCATGGCCGACAAGTGCATTCAGTGAGCCATCATGCGATTGCAAACGATTATTCATGTCTTTAACCTCTTGCACACTGACGCTGAGAGAATCGGCAATATTCAGCAAAACCGGTTCGGATAATTCCCTGTCATCCGTCAAATTAAGTTTATTTTTAATTTTCCGCAGATTGAAAAACAATTTTTTCTGCGCGGCCGTTGTTCCGAGTTTCACCAATGACCATGAATTTAAGATATATTTCTGCACTGATGCTTTTATCCACCACAATGCATAGGTAGAAAACCTGAATCCTTTATCGGGATCAAATTTTTCAATGGCATAAAGCAATCCGATATTTCCTTCCGATATCATTTCACTGACGGGAAGTCCGTATCCGCGATATTTTGACACAACTTTTACCACCAACCGCAAATGCGAAGTAATCAGCAAATATGCTATTTCTTTGTTGCGGGTTTGTTTGTATTTTAACGAAAGATTATATTCTTCTTCCTGTGTTAAAATCGGATATTTTCTGATTGATTGTAAGTAACGAGCCAGATTAATTTCCGGCGAGAAGTCCAGTCCGGTGAGAGTATCTTTTTCCATGATTTTCTCCTTTTCCTTGCTTCTGCCGCAAGATTAAAGAGAAAATTACACATTATCAACATACACTTTAGTTTTAATTTACATATCCGAAAGTTTAAGTATCAGTTGCGCCATATCTTGCGGAATATCCGTATCAAATTGCATAAATTTTTTGCTTTTCGGATGTATAAAACCTAAGGTTTTGGCATGTAATGCCTGCCGAGGAAAATCGCTTAAATAATTTTTTATCTCCGTTGGAGCAGGTATGGAACTTTTATGATTTTTAACATATACTTTGTCACCGATAAGGGCATTTCCGATTGAACTCAAATGAACGCGAATCTGGTGAGTTCGGCCGGTTTCCAAATTACACTGAACAAGAGAAGCGGTTTTTTTATATACCTGAACGGTTTTATAATTGGTTATTGCCATTTTTCCTCTGTTTTCAACAATAGCCATTTTTTTGCGGTCGGTAGGGCTACGCCCTATATTTGCCACTATTTTCCCGTTTAACGGATTTGGAACTCCGTAAACAACGGCAAAATATGTTCGCTCTACCGAATGTTCGGCAAATTGCTCACTCAAAAACTTGTGGGCGGCGTCATTTTTGGCAACCACCAAAAGTCCGCTGGTTTCCTTATCTATCCGATGCACAATTCCCGGACGTTTCACACCGCCTATTCCCGAAAGATTGTCCCGACAATGATACAACAGCGCATTAACTAACGTGCCGCTGTAAGCTCCGGCGGCAGGATGAACGGTCATTCCGGCAGGTTTATTAACCACCACAACATCTTCATCTTCATAAACAATATCAAGAACTATGTCTTCCGGTTCGGGATTTGCCTCTTTGGCCGGAGGGATGGTTATTTGATAACAATCACCGACTTTTACTTTATGAGAATTGTCGGCAATCACAATCTCGTCCAAAACAACATTTCCGCCTTCTATCAAACGCTGAATTCTGGCTCGTGACATATCAGGCAGGCAGAGTGCCAAAAATTTATCTATACGCACATTCTTATTTGCTTCTCCGACTGATGGAGAAAAAATAACCGTTTCCTGATTTTCCGACATATTAAAATCCTGTTTAATTAAAATTTAATTGTTGTCTTTAATACTATTGATATGTATATTTGAAATAAATGCAAGAAAAATTACAAAAGAGGATGAAATATGGCAAAAGATGATGATACGCTGAGTGACAGTGACTTTGACAAACTTTTACAGGATTTTATTAACAGCGATAATGAACCGGAAGACAGCGACCTAGAAGAAGATGAACAAAAAGATTCTGATGATTTGAGTGCGGCATTTGCACAAGCCAGAGAAGATATGGCAAAACAGGAAAATCAACCTACTTTAGGTTCTGACGAATCGGACTTGGCCCAAGCTTTTGTTAATTTTCAAGCTTCTCTGGACGGACTATGCAAAAATAATCCCACCGAAAAATTTAAGCCCTCCTTCAGCATAGAAGATCTTTATCCGAATTATAAACCGAGTATCGGGGCGATTTTGCTTGATGATTTAGCCGACGGATGGCTTATTTTGTGCCGAATGTTTCCTGATGATGTGGGAAAATTCAGTGTAAAATCAACCGACGAACAATTTCTGAATTTTGCCGAAAAGCTGACAAATCAAGACTTGCAGTTGGCGGTGATTTCTTATGTTGAAATTTTAATAGATATTGATGCTTGCGAAATATCCTATCAGGCAAAACTCATAAAACATCAAGAAAAACTTGTAAAAAAACGAATGTATACCGAGTATATGTATCGCAAAGAAAGACAACGTAAATTCACGGAAGCGTTAGCCGCCAAAAACTTTCCGATTGATGCGGACAGGCTCATAAGCAACTACTTCAGAGTTTCACAAAAAGATGCTGACGGAGCATTTAAGGCTCTTACGGAAAATCCGGCTATTTTTGCGCCGATAGATTTTGCCAAAATCAAGCCGCGCTTTTTTGGTCTCATAAAGGTATCACCGCAGGACGGAATCAAAATGAACATAAAAATCGGTAACTTTTTAAGGCATTTAAAGGTTTGAAATAAAAAACTAGACAAAAATCAAAAGTATGTTATAATAAAGCTACAATAACGAAAAAAGTTAAGGAGTATTGCCATGTTGGAAGATGATGAAGAAATTGAACAAACTGTTGATGCAACAGATTCCGGAACAGACAGCGAAACGGATTCCGGAACAAGTGATGTTGCTGATTCCTCTGCATCAGAACAGCAGGAAAACACGAATTCAGCCGAAAGTGCAAACTCTGTATCCGGTAATGGTGCTGATGGTGTCCGTATTAATGAAAGCACCGAAAATGTTAACATTAGCGAAGAAAAGGATATGAATGTCGGCGGTGAACAACAGGAGGAACCTGCGGTTACCGAAATCAAAGAAGGCGAAGAGCTCCCTAAAAAAACCGGTGAACTCGGTAATGATCAGCAAGAAGACGACTCTAATAAAAAGGAAAGAGAAAAATTCCACCCCATCAAAGATCAGGATATTTCGCAATATCTGTGGGAAGAGTTTTTAAAATTCATCAGCTGGGCTTTGGATAAATTTGATGAAAAAGTTATGGCCGGTCTTGACCATGTGATAGACAACCTGAAAACCTCAAATATTGAGCGCTCTAATGATTGCAAAAAAGACATTCCGCACGCCCAAAGACGCGGACTGGAATTGCTTAACGGCGATGGAAATTACGCTTCACATTTTGTGGATGGTTTGGATAACAGAATGTTGAGTAATTACAGCTTTGTGGCTGAAAATCCGGAAGGATTACGAAATATTCTTGAACGTGCGGCAAGAGTTTCTTACACCGCCACAGCCTCTCGCCATCTGCATGACGTTATGGCAAATGATGACAGTCTTGAATTTGCTTATATGGATAATGCCGATTTAAAGAAAAAAATGAAAAAACCTTTACTCAATAACTTTCATAATACCATGATTGGTGTTGCTTCAACTGCATTAGCGGCCGAAGATTACTTGCGAGCAAGCGGTATAACGGATGAAAGAGAAATCGCGGCAAAAAAAGCAATAGCCGTCAATAAGTATTTGGAAGTTATGGAATCTCAGGCAGCAAAGACAAAAACTCTGACTGAGCAAAATCTGACGGCATCAAATTTTATTGCCAACGAAAAAGAACCGACAAAAGAATTGCGAACCGAAATAAATAAGCTGCTCGGGGCACTTGATAAGAGTCAGTTATTCGGCAAGCATTATGTTGCGGCTATTGAAAAAACGGCAAAACAAAATGATTTGAGCATAAAAAAGGATTTGAAGAGTGAATTAAAAGAACGCTTAAAAGTTCCGAATAACGGAAATAAGACATTGGCTCAGTTGAGTATGATGAAAGCTGACCTCGGAGAACGTCATGATGTTGCCGCAAAAAGACGTGACATAATCAAAAAATTCCGTGAAGATTTAGCCGGCGACGGCAAGGCTCCGGCAAACAAATTTACCATGGACAAATCTTTGGAAAATACACCTCAAAGAAAAATACTCAGTGATTTGCTCGGCGGAAGAAGAATATAACCCATGCTGAAAAGTTTTTTTCACTATATATGTGTATTGCTTTTCTGGCTTATCGGAGTATCGGTGCTGGGAGTGTTGTATTGGCTGTTTTTTGAAAAAATCTACGGCATAAATATTGCATCACCGATTACTTATCAAAAATTTTCCGAATATTGGGATAACGGCGGAGTGTTGCGCTTTAATGACGTTGTTATGCTCTTGATATTGTGTTTGTTTATACCGATTTCTTTGTTTTATATGCGTTGGCTGAACCGCTGCAAATTTTTAAATTTAATTCTGCTTCCGGTTCAATGGTTACAAAACCGCGCTCTTAAAAATTACAAAGAAGTCAGCGTAAACATTAAAAATCTGAAGGTTGAGGAGAAAAAAACCATAGAACAGTTGGTGGAAGAACGAATAGAAGAAGAAAATAAAAACAGAAAAAACGGGAAAAGTATGGAAGATTTCCGAAAAAAAATAATTAACAAAATTAATTCTGAAAAAAAAGAAAAAAGTAGTTAATTTGTTAACGAATTGCTGTTAGAGTAAGGCAAGATAGTATGGAGAAAAATCGGTGAAACCGTTATTGGTCTTTGCAAGAATAATAATAGTAGGCTGCCTGTGGAGCATAGTCTTCATTGAGGGCATTCGCGTTATCATGCTTTGCAACTGGCATTTTGATATATTTTGGCCTGACCATTGGCAGCAATTTTTTGACTTGTGGAAAGCCGGCTGGGAAATTTCCGCACCCAAGGAATGGGCTTTTATTCTGATTTTAATAACGTTTTTCCCGATGTTGATTACCGGTTGGTGGACTTTATGCCTTGTTTCATGGGAAGATATTATTGCCGACATATTAATGCTACCGGTTAAATTGTATCGCCGTTTCATCAAAGCTCCGATAAACGTGATTACCACAAACAACAAATACGGTGTGGTTAAACGCAAATCTTATAAACAAATCCGTCCGCTCGGAGTCGGTCACAGTCGTGTTCCTATTTCCGATTACGGAACGGTGCAACCGGCACTTTCGTCATCTCCGGCAGCTGCTCCGGCTTTGGCTTATACACCGGCACAAACCATGTCTTCTTCTCTGTCATCAGCAACGGCAAGAGTGGCCAATAAGGTTCAAAAAACAGATATTCCGGCAACCATTGACCATGCTTTGTTTAAATTTGATGATGACGACGACGATTTTGATTTAGATATTGATTCTTTTGAAAAAACCGATATTTTGGCGTCAAAAAAATCTGCTCCCAAAAAAGTTTTTGATGAAGATCTTGCTCCGGAACCGCGTCCGAAAAAACAGCCTCAAGCCAAAAGAAAAACAGAAAACTTTGAATTTGAAGATGATGATTTTGACAAAATGCCAAAGAAGAAAAAGCGTGATGAAAAGCAAAATGAGCGTCCGGAGAAAAAATCTCGTGACGAACAAAATAAAAAATCAGCTGAATCTGCTCAAAATCTCAATAACGGACCTGTTTATGACGTTTTGCACCAAAAAGGATATGATATTATCAGCAACATTACGGTCGGCGACACAGTTATTGAGTATGCCGGTGTTTCTGATTCTCAAATTTGTCTGTGTTTAGTTGACAAAGAAAGCGGAGATTGGCTTGCTGACGAAGAATTATTTAACGGTGAAGATCCGCTGTGGTTTTCCGAAGACAGTCACAGAGTTTCTCCTGTCAGAAAAATTGATATAGCCCGAAAGAAAATAGAAGCAAAACTGGAAGATGCCGGTTTTAATTTGGAAGTTGTTCCTTATGTCGTTATCATGATGGCAAATATCATAAATGCCGATGATATGTTTGAGATTTGGAATGATTTAAATATTGAAGTTACCCGCATTAATCGCGGTGCGCCTAAGGAAATCCGTCTGCTGTCAAAAACCATACCGGAAGCGGAAGGAAGTCTTTCTCAAGACGAGTTAAATAATTTACGAAAATTGTTAAAAAGTTCAAAATAACGGAGAATAATAATGGCACGTGAGCGCGGTGAAGAATGGAAAGAATATGACCAGGCAGTGAGGTGGATGCTTATCACCTTCTGTATTTGTTTGGTTTTAACCATTTTACTGTTTATTTTTGCGTTTCCTCTGGCCTATCTTATTGAACACGGAATATCAAAATCATCATCAGAATACGTAAAAAAAGTTATTTCCACAATTTCAACCAATCCGTCGCACTTGTTTGACATATACGGAAAATGGTTTCATCTGTTGTTTAATTACAAAGGTAATTTTTCGTGGGCGTTATGGGTTCCGGGACTTCCGTTCATCACAATTCCGGTAGGATTAATCATCAGCGCTCTTTTCAGTCCGTATAAATTTCAAACAAACATTCACGGTTCGGCGCGTATTGCCGAATTGCGGGATATTAAAAAAATGGCTTTACTGGGATTTGACGGTTTCTGTCAGGTTGTCGGAAAATTTGACGGTAAATTTCTGATGTTAAAAGAAACGCTTGCCACTCTTTGTTGCGCTCCTCCGGGTACCGGTAAAACGGCCGGAGTAGTTATTCCAACCATTTTCCACTCTGAAAAACTGAGCATTGTTGTAAATGACCCGAAACCGGAATTGTGTTATTCCACAACCGGCGCTCGCGCCAAGGTTGGTCCGGTGTTTGTTATTAACTGGGGTGCCGAAGATAATCCGAGCGAGGGTATTTATTATCCGAGTTGGAATCCGCTTTCGCCTAATGCAATGCCGGAAGTCGGCCCTGATCGTGATATGTATGTGGATTCCATGTGTAATATTTTGGTGGAGGATCCGAAAGGCGGAGCTGATCCGCACTGGTCCAAAACAGGTCGTGCCGCATTAACCGGATTTATTCACTTTGTGGCATCAAAATGCGATCGCGCCCGCGCAAACGACTACTTTATCGGTCGTATTTATGAAGGTAAGCTGGATGAAAAAGATAAAGAAGTTTTAGAGGGTTATTATTCCGAAATGCGGGATCCGGCAGCACCGCGTGCCATTCAAAACCTGAAAAACGGAACACTGACCATGGATAATTATTTGCCAATCGGAACATGGAATTTGCTGCCAACCAGATGGATTGGCCGAGAGGCATGTATTGCCATGATTATGGAGTGGATTACCGAAGCACAAATTAATGCCGCCCAAGAGATTCAGCGCCGTATGGACGAAGGCGACCAAATGGCGGCAATGGCAGATCCTACGCACGATATGCTTGAAGAAGCGGTAAAAGAAGCTCGTATGTATGGATATTCACAACGTTGTATTACCGAACTCAGTTCGCTGAGTAATACTCCGGATAAGGAGCGCGGCTCAATCCTTTCCACGGCATTTTCCGGAATTAACGTGTTTAAGAACCAAGCGGTTAAGGCCAGAACAAGTTTTTCGGATATTCAATTTAAGGACTTGCGCGGTATGAAAGATCCGGTAACCGGTGAATGGAAGCCAATTTCCGTTTATCTTTCGGTTAACCAGGTTGATGCCAGAGCATTGGGTGTAATCAGCAGCACCTTTATTGAATTGATGAGTTCATATTTAATTTCCAATCCGCCTAATCACGTTAACCGCACTGACGGAAAAATGGGGCCGTTCCCTGCCCTGTTTATCTTGGACGAGTTCCCGCAAATGCCGAAAATGAAAGCGATTATTGACGGTCCGGCAGTGGGACGCGGACAAAAGGTTTCGTATTTACTTATCGGACAAGACTTGGGACAAATCTCCGGAAAATACGGTAAAGATGATTTGGAAACAGTTATATCTACAACTGCCTGCAAAGTTATTCTTTCGCAAAACAACGAGGTTACCGCCCAACGTTTTTCTAAGATGGTGGGCAACAAAACAGTTCAGGTTTCTTCGTTCTCCCGAACGGAAGGAAGTTTGGGTAAAGACTTTAACCCGCTGGCGAAAAACGTTAACTACCAGTTACAAGGTGTGCCGGTTATCAGTTCAACTCAGCTTCTGAGCTTGCCGATGCTTAAACAGGTTGTTTTAATGCAAAGTTACATTGACCGTCCGATTATGGCAGATTCCCCGCGTTGGTATTTGGATAAAAATATGAAAAAATTAGCAAAAATTCCTCCTTCTCCTTATGTTCCGGATTGGATTGTTGCTCAGCGCGAAGATATTAATGATGATATGCTGGCTAAACTCGGTATTGAGTATGATCCGGAAGCCGAAAATGAAGACAACTTTGAAGCGGATGAACCGGTGGCATAGCAAGAAACTGCCGGAGTTTGCAAAGATTTCAATGTCTGTTTAGTGCGCGGTATATGGCGGGACGCATAAATTTTCCCTGCCATATACCTTTTTTAGCCGAGGATGCTGATTTTTCCGCAGATAAATATTTTTCCGTTTTGTAGGATACGGCATATCCGTTTTCAACCATTTCGGCATTTAAACTTTCTGAGGCAGCAAAACATTCACACAGTTTGCGTCCGTATTTATCGTTTTTTTGCTCACATTCACAACTGATTTTTTTGTTTTTAATTTTATCTTGTAAAAAATGCAAAGCTTCCAAGCCACAAAAATATTCTTCACCGGACGAGTTCCAACATTTTTGATATAACTCCGGCGCATCAATTCCCTGCAAACGTATACGTTCTCCGAAATATTCAATGGAATCACCGTCAATAGCCGTATATTCGGCAAATACCGATTTATAAGGCAGCAAACTAAAACAGAAAAAAACAATTATAAACTTCTTCATGTAACCTCGCGGATTTTATGATAAATCAGCAAAAAAAATTATGCAATACCAATTTTGTTTACTTTTCTTTCATACAATCCTGCTAAATTCAAAGCAAAATAGTGCAACTGATTTAAAGGTATCATGATGTTAAAAAAGTTAGGAATACTTACGTTTTTCGGTTTATTAGGATGCGTTCCGACATCGGAAAACAACGCCGCATACAACAATGCTTATCAACAAGCTCCGCAACAACAATTACCGGAGTATCAGGCTCAAAATGTGGAACAACCTCGTTTAAAAGTGCCGAATTCCGTTGTAGTGTGCCGTTCTAAACAATGCGCACCGGCAAAATTGTCCACCTCAAAAGAATATGTTTACAACACTCTTTTGCATATGCTTGACAGCAATGCACGCAAAAAAGCTTTAGTTTGTGAGGCTGATGACAATACTCATGCTTGCACTGAAGAATATTTATCAGTTCCGATTAAGGTTGGCATTACTCCGGCATATATGTATGTGGATGACGTAAAAATTACGGACATAAACATCAGCACGGAAAATACTTCGGCTCTTGATTTGATGCTTAACTGGAATGTGACTTATAACGGACAAACGCCGATTTGCCGCCCGAGCAAAACATTGCTGTATGTTAAGAATGCCAGCAATGTTATAATGGAGGACAACGGATACACCTGTAAGTTAACAACCATAGGAACAAGCTCAATCAAAACGCTGTTTGCCATTGATTACATTGATTTGGATTACGGATATATCGGCGGATACTACTCTATAGGTATGTCAGGACCGGCATACGGCGGAGGTTCCGGATATATGATTTTGCGTTTGCCGGAAGACATTTCGCTGGATCCGAAAGATTTTCAGCCGGTAAAAATGAAAGATTTGCCTAAAGAACCGGAAACGCAACCTGCACCGGAACAGATACCGACCGTTCAACCTGTTATGCCGCAAACACAACCTGTTGAATATGCTCCTTACGGATATGCTCCGGTAACTCAACCGGCACCTTACGCTCCGGAAATCCAACCGGCAGGATATGTTACACCGCAACAACCGGTTTCTGCAGCAACACTGCCGACAGAAACCGTAGCAGCACCGGTGGCACCGGCGGTTGCGCAAGCAGAGCAAAAACCGGAACCGAAGGTTAACAAAACTCCGGCACCAAATGTGGATACGATTATCCGCTACAACCACCCGTCAAGAGATTACGATCAGGCAAAGGCCGAAATGCAGATAAAGCGTCAGAAAGAGGCAGAGGACTATGCCAGATGGAAAAAGGAGCAGGAAGAAGCCCTGAACTATGAGGGCGTAAAAGTTTTGCCGTTGCCTCTGAAAAAATCTGAAACCGTCGCCGCACCGGCTGAAAAAAATAAGGTGGGTGAATATAATCCGGAGGCAGAAAATAAGGTAATCCCCGGAAATCAGGCAAATTGATTTTCAACTTTTTGGAAAAACTCCGCCTGATGCGGAGTTTTTTATTGCTTTTCTCTACAAAAAGGCTTATACTTTTGTCTAAAAGAGGTATATATGAACAAGTCTGAAGCATTACATTTTATCGGAGATTTTTTAGAAAACTTCAAATCAGCTGATTTTGAAGGCCAAGAGGGCTATTTGGTAAAAATGAATGAATCTCTGCGCGTGTATCCGGAATTTTCGGCTTATGTTGAGACAGAATTCGTGCATATACTGAAAAATGACTACTGTCATGATTTGGTAAAAGAATATTATGACATTTGGGAAACTTTGCAGGAACACACAAATAATCGTGACGTCTTTGATGTTACTGCCGATGTAACAAAATTTCCGCTTTCATTTACACTGTTTGCGCAAGACAATATTGTTAAAAAATATCCGGAATTGCTGGAAAATGTTGTTGAATCCAGAATTGCATACTTAAACGAAAATAAAGATAACTTAAACTTTTGGACTAATTTGCAAATCGTTTCCGCAATTGCAAAAATTAAAGATGACGAAAAATGCGTGAAACTACTCAACAAACTTTTCTCTATTCCGCTGCGTGATACAACGCTTACGGAATCTTTTGTCAGAAAATTGCCGACGGTTTTTAAATCACATACCGAACTTGGAGATGATATCCTGAAAATCATAAATAAAAATGATTGGTGTGAACAATATATGGAGACCATGGCTGAATTTGCCGTGATTGATGAGGTAAAAACCGAAGAAGTCTTAAGCTGTATGCATGCTCGCGTGCAGCGTAAACCGCGTGACAGCAGCCTGCTGAACAAATATTACAAGGCAATGGAATCCATTATTGAGGAACTGCCTAAATTTCGCTCTCTGGCAGAAACCTTTGCCAAAGAAGCCTTAACATACGCAGAAAATAACTCCGTATCACGCCGCAGTGCGGCAAAATTGCTGAATGACCAACAATCACTCGGCAGCCGCGCGCAAATAGGGAAAAGAACCGATCCGGCAGAAAAGAATCCTTATGATTATAAATACATTGATTCCGTTAAAGATGACGAAATATGTTTTTTAACCATTGGCGGTGATACGGCCTTGAAAGATGAAGCGGCCAACGGATATGCCAAACGTGCTTTTGAATTTTTAAAAGACTTGCGGATGGAAAAAGAAGTTTCCGTTTATGGTGTTGCTTACGACTTCGGAGACTTATTTGATGAAAAAAAAGCCTTGGGAAGACAAATGAGTGACTATGGCCACGTAAAATATAATGCCGAATACTTTTCTCAAATAAGTGAAGAAACAAAGAACCCACAGTTTATCAGGAAGTTATTTGAGACATTTATTTTGCCGCGCATTTCTCAAAACAACGGCAAAAATCGCCGCGAAACAAATGATGCTGCCTCCAGAATGGCAAAATTTAAGATTTGGGCGCACTGTTTTGGAGCGTATGTGACTTTAAAACTTGAAGAGCTGAGTTTGCAAAAAATGGAACAACTCGGATATAAAGAAGATGAACGCTTGTTTATTCAAAAACAAATGCAAGTGTTGGCAATCAGCCCACACTGTCCGCTGGGTGTTTCCAAGTCTAATTTGCTGGCGATTGTTTCCGCTCAAGACAACAATGTTACTCACGGAAACTTTTTTGAACAGCAAATCCGCAAAATGGTCGGAAAAGGAAAAATAATTCCACTCAGCTATTTTCCGGAAAAACAGGGGCGTTTTATTCTGGTTAACAGAATGTTTGGTGCTGATAATAAAAAATATAACGGTTCTGATGAAGATGAACATAATTTTTGCAGTTTGCGGCCTGTTGCCGCCACATCTAAGGCCGGAATTTTAGCAATCAAACTGGCACGCAACTTTTTACAAAACGGATTTGAGCGTGCAAAAGATTCAAAAACGGACATAATTTCCGATATGGAGTGGCTGACCAAAAGTAAGTCGGAAGAAAAAGCATTTGCCAAAATGCAGGCTAACGGCAAAGAATTAATGCAAGCAATTACCGAAAATGTCTTGAAAGAATATCATAAGCACGGCTCTAAAACATCCGGTTGAAAATATGCTTTTCATTTATTTTTTTATTTGCAAAGCTGATTAATTTTGCTATCATAAATTCGGAGTATGCGAAAAAACACACTCCGGGGCGTGAGAACCCTTAACAAATAACTGCCGCGAAATTGCGGCAATCACGGTTTTACCGATAATTCGTTCGTAATCTGGACGGATGTCGGTGTTATAAGGCTATAGGCACGAAATCGCCGAGCCATCTTGTTATTTGTATGGTTTCTCAACATCCGCCCGTTTTTTTAAGCGGGATTTTTTATTGTTTTTTGAAGTTTATGAAAGGGTGCTGAAGATGATATGCAAAAAAATTTTTTTACAAATGCCGATTTTATTTATTTTAGGTATTAATTCCGGTTTAGCGGAAACAACAGGAGTGTGTAACAGTGAAGGAACATGCCTGTGGCGTTTAGATGAAAGCGGCACTATGACCGTTTATGCAAAGGCAAACAGCGGAAATGTGGCAATGGCTGATTATGATTGTAACGGTATCCCTTGTGGTGACGGAAACCGTCCTTGGGAAAACAATTTATCACAAATAAAGCATTTGGTTGTTGACGATAATATTGTAAATATCGGCAAAGATGCCTTCCAAAATGCAACCAACTTACAAACCGTGACAGGTATGAAAAATGTAAAGGATATCGGTATGGACGCATTTGCTTATGCCTACTCTTTATCAAACATAGATATGCCTGAAGTAGAAACCATTGAAACTGACGGATTTTTGCAATCCAAATTGAAAAATATTTACTTACCATCCATACAAACATTGGCCGACAATGCTTTCCGCAATTCGCACTTGCTTGAATATGCCGAATTAAATGAATCATCAAATATAAATGAAAAAGCATTTGCCGGCACAAAAATTGCAGGATGTAACAGTTATGTTTGCTTAAATTGCGGTAATAAAGTCTTTCAAACCGGTGAAGGATGCGTTGACAAATGCAATGACAATTATTCTTCTTACTTCGGATATTGTTTGCGCACACGTTATTCTTTGCAAGAAGCAGATGCGGCAACATCTGATGATAATGAAAACCTCATTGAGTGGATTTTTGAGTAATTTAAAGCAACAAAAAAAAACAGGTGCCAAAGCACCTGTTTTCACTCTAAAATTTTGCGATTTATCTTCTGTCGCCCATAATACGCAACAAAGAAATAAATAAATTGATAAAGTCCAAATACAATTCCAAGGCTCCGGAAATTGCCACTTTGTTACGGAACTCGCCTTCTCCGGTTGAATAATATAAAGACTTTAATTTTTGCATATCGTATGCCGTTAAGCCGACAAAAACAACAACGGAAAGGTATGACAAGGCATAATACAATCCGGTGCTTTGCAAAAAGATATTAACCAAACTGGCAATAATCAGTCCCCACAATCCCATAATCATAAACGACCCCATGGCGGTTAAATCACGCTTAGTGGAATATCCGTATAAGCTCATTGCTCCGAAAGTTGCGGCGGTAATCAAAAATACTCTGGTAATGCTTGAAGCGGTATAAACTATCAAAATGTTAGACATAGACAAGCCCATAACGGCTGAAAATGCCCAAAACATCAGCTGCAAAGACGAAGATGAAGCACGTGTCATCATCACATTAAAAGCAATAACCATCGCCAACGGTGCCAAAGTAATAATCCACCCCAAAGCAGACAGCGAAATTGTGTTGGCTGCCTCATTCACGCGGAACATCATACCTATCAACGGGGTATTGGCCCCAATCCATGCGCCGAGTGCCGTAATGCACAAACCTACGCACATATAATTAAAAATTTTTATCATATATTGGCGCAAGCCTTCATCAACCATCTCAACGGCTCTGGTTTCAGTCAAATCTTTTGTTTCAAACATCTAATTTTCTCCTTAAAATAACTCCTCTTGAAAATATAGGATTTTTTGCAAAAAAAATCAATAAATTTTGCCATGATTTTATAATTTACTTGGCTTTTAAATATTTTTGGTATATTCAACAACAAAAAAGAGGGCAAAATGTATAGCGAAAGATTCCAACAATTTATAGAAATGTGGCGCAAAGACTTCGCCATTGAGCGCAGTATGAATGAAAAAGTTTGCGTTGACCGTGACGGCAACCCGATTCCGTGGTATACTTATCCGGCAATAGAATATCTTTCGCAATTTGACTACTCCGAAAAAAGTGTTTTTGAGTTCGGCACCGGATATTCTTCAATGTATTGGGCAAAACGGGCAAAAAAAGTTATAAGCATTGAAGACAAACCGGAATGGTATGCAAAATTTTCCGGCGAATTTTCCGCACCTAATTGGCAAATGCGTTATTATGACGAAAAGCAAGGGTATCCCGAAGCAATTTTTTCCGACAACGAAAAATATGACGTGATTGTTGTAGACGGCAAACGAAGGGCAGAATGTGCCGCTAATGCCGTAAAATGTCTCAACGACGGCGGAATGATTATTTTAGATGACAGCGACAGAATAAACACCAGCAAAGAATATGTTGATGCGGTTAAAAATTTGCGAGATGCAAATTTGCTGCAAGTTGATTTTTACGGATTTTGCCCTATGAATAACTATACTAAGGCAACTTCCGTATTTTTCAGCCGCAATTTTGATTTTGAATCCTTATATACCGTGCAGCCGATTAACGGACTTGGCAATATCTGGTCAATGACACGGAAAGAGCGTAAGCAATTTTTCCGCAAACAAAAAGATGTGGAAGAATAATTTTTTTATAAATTTTTAAACTACCGGCAAATATACTGATTTCTGATTTTATTTTCAGAAAGGACTATTTATATGAAAAAAATTTTATTATCCGTAGCATTGGCTTTGGTTTTAGGAGCTTGTTCGGAAATTTCTTCTTTTATGGGTTCATCTTCAAGCGGAACGGACACCGGATACCGTGCAAAATTGCACAGCTGTATGTTAAATGATGCAACCACTCGTTTTCAGGCCGGAACATTATTTAACGATTCCATTACGGCCACAGCAAAAGATATTGCCGGCGGATGTATCAAAAAACTGGCGTTGGAATCTATGGGTATAAGTTCACAAGCTCAAAGTGATGCGGAAAATATTATTACCGGTTTGCGTAATATAGGTTCGGCAGACTGATTTGTAAAAGCAAAAGGCGGTTAAAAAACCGCCTTTTATTTTGTATTCGCTAAAAATTATTTAGCTTGCTGAGCTTGTTTAACGGCTCTGGCTATTTGCTCTTCTTTTGTTTCTTCTTTAATTTTTTTGCCGTTTAAATCATATTTATCAATTTGAGCATTGTTGCGCAAATCGGCAACAACATCTTCAACGGCTTGTTGAGCCAAATTATTTTTTATTTGATCTGCAACTTCTGCCAAAGGTAAAGGTTGAGAATCACGAACATCTTCTACCAAAATAACATGGTAACCGAATTCGGTTTTAACCGGCTCCTTGGAATAAGAACCCTTTTCCATGGCAAATGCGGCTTCAGAAAATTCCGGAACCATCATATCGGCGGTAAAATAGCCCAAATCAGCCTGATCTTTGGAATATTCTTTTGCCAAATCATCAAATTTTGCTTTTTTATCCAGTTTAGCAATAATTTCTTTTGCCATATCTTCGGTATCTACCAAAATATGCTTAGCTTTAACTTCCTTAGCACTTTTGAATTCGGAAACATAATTATCATAAAAAGATTTAACGGCCTCATCGGTTACACGAGCGGCAACCTGCTTATCAATATAAACCTTGCGAGCCAATTCGTCTTGAACGGTAGCCAATTCTTTTTGATATTCCGGAGTAGCTTGGATATTTGCCTTAGTTGCTGCCTGCAAAGCCAATTTGCTGTTAACAATAACATCCAAAGCACGAGAATAAAATTCTTCAAACGGAACTTGCGCCTTAATCTGCGGATTTTCTTCATAAAGTTCCTTAACTTCGGCAACGGTAATTTGTTCGCCGTTTATTACGGCGGCAACTCCGTTATTTTTTTCGGCATAAACTTTATATGTTAAAGCGCCGGCTGCCAAAACCACCAACATTGCGGCAATGGTAAATACGTATTTTTTTTGCATCATTTCCTCCAAATAAATAAACAAATCGTGCTAATAATAATACAGAGGAGTTAAATTTCAATTTATTTTTTAATATAAGTTCATAACTTTTGAACAATGTCTTGACTTTACTCATTATTCAAACTAAATGTAAGTTAAGTTTGTATATGAATTAAAGGAATTTAAATGTTAGGTAAAATTGCACGCAAAATTTTTGGCAGCGCCAATGATCGCTTTATCAAAAAACAATATAAAATCGTTAATCAAATCAATGCTCTGGAACCGGATTTTATTAAATTATCCGACGAACAGTTAAAGGCTAAAACCGAAGAATTTCGCCAAAGAATCAAAAACGGAGAAACTCTTGACGATTTGTTGCCGGAAGCTTTTGCTTGCGTTCGCGAAGCGGCTAAGCGTGTTTTAGGCCAGCGCCATTATGATGTGCAGTTAATCGGCGGTATTGTGTTGCATAAAGGTATGATTGCCGAAATGAAAACCGGTGAAGGTAAAACTTTGGTTGCCACATTGGCTGCTTACTTAAATGCCATTGAAGGCAAAGGTGTGCATGTAGTTACCGTCAACGATTATTTGGCCAAACGTGATGCCGAATGGATGGGGCAAATTTATCGCTTTTTGGGTTTAAGCGTTGACTACATTGTTCATGGAAAGAATGACAACGAGCGTCGTCAGGCATACGCCTCTGATATTGTTTACGGAACCAACAACGAGCTCGGATTTGATTATTTGCGTGACAATATGAAGTTCAGTTTGTATGAGCGTGTTCAGCGTGATTTCAATTTTGCCATTGTGGATGAAGTGGATTCCATTTTGATTGATGAAGCCAGAACTCCGTTGATTATTTCCGGTGAAGCTGAGGATTCCTCGGCAATTTATATCAGTATGGCCAAAATTATTCCGAATTTAAGCGAGCAAGATTACGAAAAAGATGAAAAACAAAAATCCGTAACTTTAACGGAATCCGGTATGGAGCATGTTGAAAAATTGCTTCGTGATGCCGGTTTAATTACCGAAGGTTCGTTGTATGACATCGGAAACGTGAACTTGGTTCAGCACGTTAACAATGCTTTGCGTGCCGCAACCATGTATCAACGTGATGTTGATTACATTGTTAAAGATGACAAAGTTGTTATTGTTGACGAATTTACCGGCCGTATAATGGAAGGTCGCCGCTTCAGTGACGGTCTGCATCAGGCACTGGAAGCTAAAGAAGGTGTTAAAATTCAATCCGAAAATCAGACACTGGCTTCCATCACGTTCCAAAACTATTTTCGTTTATACCCGAAACTTGCCGGTATGACAGGAACGGCCATGACCGAAGAAACCGAATTTTCGGATATTTACAATTTAATTTGCATAGAAATTCCGACAAACAAACCGGTTCAACGTCAGGACTTGCAAGACGAGATTTATCGTTTGGAAAAGGAAAAATACAATGCCATTATCAAAACCATTATTGAATGTCATCAAAAAGGGCAGCCTGTTCTGGTCGGCACCACTTCTGTTGAAAAATCAGAAATTGTCGCCGATTTACTGAAAAAAGCTGCTCCGGATATAAAATTTGAAGTGTTGAACGCTCGCTACCACGAACGTGAAGCTGCTATTGTGGCTCAAGCAGGCGTTTCCGGAGCCGTAACCATTGCCACAAATATGGCCGGACGCGGAACGGATATTCAACTCGGCGGTAATCCGGATATGCGCCTCAAAGAACTTTTAACCGGCAACGAAACACCGGAACAAATTGCCGAAATTAAGGATAAAGTAAATAAAGAAGTTGCTGCCGATAAAGAAAAAGTTTTGGCTGCCGGCGGTTTATATATTTTAGGAACGGAGCGTCATGAAAGCCGCCGTATTGATAATCAATTACGCGGTCGTTCCGGTCGTCAGGGTGATCCGGGAACGTCTAAATTTTTCCTTTCCATGGAAGATGATTTGATGCGTATTTTCGGCTCGGAAAAAATGTCAAATGTTTTACACAGACTCGGTTTGCCTGAAGGCGAGGCTCTTGTTCATCCTTGGATTAGCAAAGCTCTGGAAAAAGCGCAGCAAAAAGTTGAGGAACGCAACTTTGATATTCGTAAAAATCTGCTTAAATACGACAATGTAATGAATGAGCAACGCAAAATTATTTATGAACAGCGTCGTGAAATTATGGAAACGGAAGATTTGAGCGAAACTATTACGGATATGCGTGATGAGTATCTGAGCGCCATTATTTCATCTCATGTTCCATACGGAACTTCCGTTTCCGAGTGGAATGTTGACGGATTAAAACATGATATGGCCGTTACCACCGGTTTTACTCTGCCGATAACAAATTGGTGCAACAATCCGGAAGTTGACAGCGAATCCATAAAAGAGCAAATTTTGCAAGAAATTGATGCTCGTTTGAAAGAAAGAGAATCCGTTTTGCCTCCGGATGTGGTAAAAATGGTAAAGAAGAGTATTTTCTTACAGGTGCTTGATCAACTTTGGAAAGAACATATTGCCACATTGGATTTAATGCGTCACACTATTGTGTTGCGTGCCTACGGTCAAAAAGATCCGCTTAACGAATACAAAAAAGAAGCCTTTAATATGTTTTCTCGTTTGTTGGACACCCTTAAGGAGAGAGTTACCGTGGTTATATGTCATACCGTAATTCAAACCAATACTCAGGAAGCAATGCAAAAAGCGGAAGAAAAACAGCAAAATCGCAAAATGTCGGCTGTTCATGACGAAATTTCGCTGACTTCGGATAAAAAGTTTGATGAAAAAATGTTTGCTAACGTGTCTCGTAATGACTTGTGTCCGTGCGGCAGCGGAAAAAAGTTTAAACATTGCCACGGCAGAATAATGGGGTAATTTTAGGAGTTTCGGCGTGAAAAAATTTTTTAAGAAAATTTTGGGTTTGAAAGATTGGCATGGCAGTGCCAAAGCTTGGTTTCAGAACACAAGCGAAAAAATTATCGGTTTAATTATTTCTGCCATACTTATTTCCATTGCCGGCTTTTTGATTTGGGATGTAGCCCAGAAGGGGCATAAAAACCTTGATTATCTGACAAAAATTAATTATACGACGCTGCAGATGTCTACCTTTATTGAAAATATCCGTGTTTATTACACTCTTCATCCGGACGAAGAAGATACTTCTGTTGAAAAGATGATTAAAATCGGTGCCGTTCCGGACTCTATTATTGTTGATTCCGGAAATAAGTTAATCAATCCATACGGCGGAAATATTTTGATTAAAGGCACAAAACCGATGGAAAACAAGCAGCTGAAATTGGAATCTCCGACGTTTAAGATTTCTTATCAAGGACTTCCAAGAGATGTTTGTATCGGTTTGGCAACAATGGATTGGGGTGATAAGGTGCGCGGGTTGTTAGCCATGGCTATCGGAACGTATGATGCCAAAACTAAAAAAGATTCGGCATTTGAAAATGTTGATAAAGAATTTGACAACAGTGAGCTTAAAATGTCTTATTTTGTTGATAAAAGCGGAAAGAAGAGAGCCATCAGAAAAAGGGCTACACATATTTCAAATGTAGCAAAGCCGGGTGACAGCTATATGCCGGCACCATTCAAAGAAAGTGCAGCCAGAGCCGAATGCACTTGTGTAGTAAAGGATAATTGCTCGTTTGCCCTGCACTACACCGTGTTCAGCGTTGATGAGGATAATAAAAAAGAGGAAAAAGTAAATTAACTCATTTCTACACCGCGTAAAACGGCTTCAAAATCTTCGTGCTGCGGAGAGCAAATATACGCTCCGACCTTGACCTCGTCCGTGTCATACAAAAGATAAAATTTGCGCATCTGAACATAATTTTCGCCGTCCAACGAATAACTGGCAATATAACACCCTTTATACCTTTTCAAGCGATACCAAACTCTTTTAATCCCTACCGGCAAAGGAACAGTGGCTAAATCGGATAATCCGTTTGTTGTCATGCTGGTTGCCAACATCGGAACCTCTTCATTTTCATACATAACAGAAGCCTTAAACCAGTTGTTTTCATCTATTCTCAGCATGATACCGCATTGGTCAAACAGTTCGGCCTTTTCAAATTCCCAATTTAAGTCGCAACAAAAATCATCCACCGCATAACAAAAGAAAAAATGTCCGTCATCTTTAATAAAATCGTAGCGCACACAATTCCAAAAATCAGTGCGGCATTTGGCAACAACGCGCATTCCGGTTTCGTCAAAGCGCACATTTTCCGGCTCATTCAGCCAATCAAATTTTTTCAAATCGTCCAAAAGCATTAAAAATCCCTTACCGCATAGTTATCCATTTTTTCGGCAAATTTTTTCAAGTCATCACCGATTACTTGCGGCAATACAACCTGCAATGTAACAATTTCATCACCTTGAGATGTTTTAGACTTAATTCCTTTACCTTTAAGACGTAATTTTTCTCCGCTGGAAGCACCGGACGGAATGTTGAGCATAACTTTACCGTTAATGGTCGGAACGGTTATCTTAGCCCCTTTTACCGCCTCTTTAAGAGAAATAGGCAAATTAAGCAAAATATTATTTCCATCAGCCTTGAAATACGGATGCTCGCCAACGTTGATTGTTATCAGAGCATCACCGTTTTGCCCTCCGTTTGCACCGGCTAATCCCATTCCCTTCAGGCGCAAAGTTTGTCCGTTTTGAGTTCCGGCCGGAATTTTTACATTAATATTTTTTCCGTTCAGATTAATGCTTTTCTCCATACCGTTGGCAGCATCCAGAAAATCAACCCGCATATTATATGACAAATCTTGTCCTTTGCTTGCTCTGCTTTTACGTGAAAAACCTCCGTTCCCTCCGGTAAATTGAGAAAAAACATCATCTCCGAAAATAGAAGAAAAATCAAAACCTTGGGCATTACCGAAACCGGCTCCGAAGGGATTTCCGCCACTGTATGTATAAGATGAGTAATCGTTCGGATTGAAACCGGCTCCGAAACCTGTCGGTTTTCCGTCTGCATCTATTTCGTTATTGTCATATTTTTTGCGTTTTTCTTCATTTCCCAAAATATCATAAGCAGCAGAAACTTCCTTGAATTTTTCCGCGGCATTTTTATCATCTTTGTTCAAATCAGGATGATATTTCCGTGCCAACTTACGATAAGCCGACTTTATTTCCGCCTCACCGGCAGATTTATTAACACCCAAAATTTGATATAAATCTTTGCTCATTTTAATTGCCCCCTAAATAAATATATAGGTTTGCAATTATTGCCCTGCAAGTGTTACGCAGTCAAAAGTGGCACGTCTCTTATGATTTTTTGTCATGTATATATCGCGCAAATACGCCTTTGTTTCAGGGTTTATATTGTAGCAATAAGCTGAAGCCAGTGTTGCCACGTTATCTATCCGTAAATTAGCATATTCATATATCACAAAATCGTTTCCCGCACCTTTTACATTAATATTTTCTCTGATTCTCTGAGCATCATCCGCAGTTAACACGGCAGATTTTACGTTTGGCGACACATCTGCACTCTTAACCTCGGCAGTATTTTCCTGACGAGAAACACATGCACACACGGCAAACAAAAGCAACAATACCTTTTTCATTTTTCCTCACTTTTTGCTCGGGGATATTCCCTTTCTGAGGAAATTATACTCTTATAGGGTTAAACAATTATTAATTGGAGTAATTATTATAAAGCCGAGCTCCGGCGTTATCTAAAATTGACATAATATCCTGATTTGTTCCGTTGCGATATTTTTTATTATCCAAATCTTTCATAATTCGTGCCAATTTTTGATAAAACTCGCGGTTATGCTTAAGTTTTTCAAAATAAGGCTCTAATTTTTTGTCTCCCATCTTATAATCAAGAACGGCTTTCAACACCAAAAGATTTCTCGCTTCCGTCTCATCTTGCGAATTGCCCATTATTCCTTTGTTTTCGGATATTCTTTGCTCCAGTGTTTTTGCCTGCGGCGAATCCTTGAATTTATAGCTCTTTGTTTCGTAAGGCATTTGTGCCGCTGCGGAAAATGAAATACTTAAAATCAAAAGCATACTTGCAATAAACTTCATTGTGCGCTCCTTATTAAAAAGTGTTGCCTATTTTTGCTTATAGCATATATTGGATAAAAAGCAAAATTAAATATGGCAGGTTTGTTATGCAAAAAAATTTATGGGTTTTAACTGACAACAGACGCGGAAGCGTGGGGCAAGCCATGGGCGTCGTTAATGAACTTGATAAAAAAATTTTTACCGTTACGGAAAAAAAATTGGACTACACAAGGTTTGCGGCCTTACCAAACTGGTTGCGCGCCAAAACTTTGCTTGGTATAACCAAACAATCCAAAACGGAGATTAAAGCCCCTTACCCTGATTATGTGTTATCAATCAGCCGCCGCACGGTTCCGGTTGCTCGTTACATAAAAAAAATGTCACCGAAGACAAAGCTTATTCAGCTTATGCACCCCGGGACAACCGGATTGAAGGAATTTTCATTGGTTATTGTTCCGGAACATGATAAAGACAAAGCCTTTTGCTCAAACATTCATTACATTGTCGGATGTCCTCACCGGATTACACAAGATGTTTTGTCCGAAGCACGCCGAAAATGGCAAAATACTTTTGCCGATTTGCCCAGACCGCTGACAGCCGTAATTGTCGGCGGAGCAATAAAGAAAAAACCGTTTTCTTTGGAAAACGCTCATTCTTTAGGTGATGCACTGAAAAAATTGAAATCAGAAATCGGCGGTTCCGTCTTAATTACAACATCAAGACGAACCGGAGAAAATGCACAAAAAATTATAATGGAAAAAATCAAGAATATTCCGCAACATAACTTTTTATGGGGAGATAAAAGCGATAATCCGTATTTGGGATATCTTGCCTGCGCCGACAATATTGTTGTGACCGGTGATTCCGTATCCATGTGCTGTGAAGCAACCGGCACCGGTAAACCCATATATATTTTTACCGGAAAAAATTGGCTGACACCGAAACATTTGCGTTTTGTTAATTCTTTGTGTGCCACCAAATGCGCTGTTTTATTGGAAAATCCGGAAGCAGCAAAATTTGTTCCTTCGGCAAGTATTAATTCTGCGCGAGAAATTGCTGATTTGATTGCAAAACTTTAGTTTTTTTCTTTACCTTATACATAGGTATGCGGTTATTCGTTAATCTGCATATATACTTTATTACCTTGTCCTGCTCGGCCTCGTTCAAATAGTCAACGGCTGAAATAATGTTGTATTTGCGAATTGTCATTGTTTCATAGTATTCAACCTGATGATACACTTCTATTTTGTTGTCAAAAGTTAATCTGTTTTCAGTCATTTTTCCCTCGCTCAAAAAAACAAAAGCCGCCTTTTACAAGCGACTGGAAGTTAGAAACTACTGAACCAAAATAGTGTGGTATATTTGTTATGAATAACTTATTTTACCGCCTTCCAGCCGAAACCGAAAAGCGTGTAATTTTTATGTTTTTACACAAAACATGGCTCATGGAGTTTCTACACTCCAATTCCGGAACACCCGAAACTGACGAAAGAATACATAATCAGTTCAATTTTGTAAAGCGTATTTTAGTTTTTTTCAAAATTGATACGGGGGTCAACCAGACAATATGTTATATCACTGACCAATTTCAACACCAATCCTATAAGACCGAATATATATAGAGTTCCGAAAACTACCGGATAATCTCGCGTTGTGATTGCCTCATATCCCAAAAGTCCCAATCCGTTTAATGAAAAAATAACTTCAATTAACAACGAACCGGTAAACAGCATTTTTATCAGCAGCGAAGGAAATCCGGCTATGATAATAAGCATAGCATTACGAAAAACGTGTCCGTATAAAATACGATTTTCCGAAGCACCTTTTGCTCGTGCCGTTAAAACATATTGCTTATTTATTTCATCTAAAAATGAGTTTTTTGTCAGCATGGTAAGACCGGCAAATCCACCGATTACCATAGTTAAAACCGGCAATGCAATATGATGAAAATAATCGGTAATTTTGTGCCAAGAACTGAAGGTATCCCAATTATCCGAAACTAATCCACGGAGCGGGAACCACTGAAAATACGTTCCTCCGGCAAAAAACACAATAAAAAATACCGCCAGCAAAAATACCGGCATTGCTGACCCGATTACCACTAAAAATGACGTTACCGTATCAAATATTGAACCGTCTTTGCGGGCTTTTTTTATTCCTAAAGGAATTGCTATCAAATAAATTATCAAAGTTGACCACAAACCCAAAGAAACAGATACCGGCAATCTCTCTTTGATTAATTCCGTAATAGACTTATCACGATAATAACTTTTGCCGAAATCAAAGCATAAATAGTCTTTCAGCATTTTTCCATAGCGATAATACCATGGTTTATCAAAACCGAATTGTTGCTCCAGTGCTTTAACCAAATCTTCCGGAACACCCTGAGCTCCTACATACTTTGACTGAGCCGTGCTGGTATTAACTTCTGCCGTTGCCGTAAATTGTGATTTGCTGTCGGTATTCATTCCGCGATATTGAGCCAGCATATAATCAACCGGACCTCCCGGCGCAAGTTGAATTATGATGAAGTTTACGGTAATTATGCCCCATAAAGTGAAAGGAATCAGTAATAACCTCTTTAAAATATAGTTACGCATTTTTTACTCCTTTATCCACCATGTATAAGGCTGAAATCCGATTTTTAAATCTGCCGGAGGCATTCCGAATTTATTTTTGTATCCGACACGTTCATACGGCGAATACCACTGAAAAATCAGATAATTTTCACTGAGCAAAACTCTGTCCAGTGCCTTAACATAAGCAACATACTCTTCTTTTTCTTCGGCTGCAACCAACCCCTTAATCAACTCATCTACTACCGGATTTTTTATGCCTATAATATTATTGCTTCCTTTTATATCCGCAGATTCACTGCCCCAATATTCACGTTGTTCGTTCCCCGGAAGTTGACTGGTCGGATAAGAAATTATGGCCATGTCAAAATCAAAATTATCCAAACGGTTTTTGAAAATATTTACCTCCAAATTACGAAAAACAGCCTTAATCCCGATTTTGCGCAAATTGTCTATAAACGGCAGCATAACCTTTGTAAAGCTTGAACCGTTGGCAGAGTTGCTTAACACCTCAAACTCAAGAGGTTCACCTGTTGCCATATTTGTCATTCTGCCGTCAACAAAATCATATCCTGCGCTTTTGAGTAATTCCACCGCTTTTTTCAGATTTTCTCGGGAATCATAAATATTTTTATTTGTTGTCTGCTCATAAGGACGGGTAAAAATATCCGGATTCAGCCGGTCGGCATATTGCTCCAAAATTTCTTTTTCCCGTCCTTGAGGCAAACCGGTTGCTTCCATGCCGGTGTTGCTGAAATAACTGAACAAACGTTTGTATTGATTGTAAAAAAGTTTTTCATTTGCCCATTCAAAATTAAAAGCCAAATCTATGGCCTTACGGACACGACGGTCTTGGAATTTGGGACGGCGCAAATTAAACGCAAAATTCTGCAATATTGCCGGATTGTTATGTGAAAATGTTTTTTTGACTATTTTTCCGGATTTTACCAACTCATTGTCATATCCGGTCATCCATATTTTAGCAATATATTCCTGACGTGCATCAATATTGCCGGAAAACAAAGCCTGCAGCGTAACGGTTGTATCCTGATAATAGTCATAACGAATCGTATCAAAATTAAAAAAACCTCGCCGAACCGGCAAATTTTTTCCCCAATAATCGTGATTTTTTTGCATTTCCACATATTTATTGATTTGAAAATCTTTCACTGTATACGGCCCGCTCCCGAGCGGAACACTTAAATAAGGTTTGGCAAAATCTTTATCCTTCCAGTCCTTTTCGGAAAAGATGGCAAATTGCGACAAAATCATCGGCAGTTCTTTATTTTGCGTGCCTTGTTTAAAATAAAAGCGCACATGATTCGGAGCAAGTTTTTCAACTCTGTCAACATCTGCATAATACATTTTGTAAATCGGAGAACCCTTTTCCGTTATGGCGTTAAAGCTGAAAATAACATCATCTGCGCTAACTTTTGTTCCATCGGAAAAACGAGCATTTTCATCCAAAATAAACCCGACATACGATTTGTCTTCAGGTAATTCAAATTTTTTTGCCAATAAAGGGTATACCGTGAACGGGTCATCTGTCGGCGAGAATCCCAGTGTTTCAAAAACCAATCCGGCAACAAAACTTGCCGCAACCCCCTTAAAAATATAAGGATTAAAATTATCAAATGTGCCGTATGCCGGCAAAATAATCTTTCCGCCCTGCGGCGCATCAGGATTAACGTATGCAAAATTTTTAAATCCGGTTTTGTATTTTGACTCTCCGTAAAGAGCTATGTTATCATATATTCCGGCCTCAGCTTCGGTTACAAAAACACAAAACAGCGCAAACAGACTAGCGATAATTTTTTTCATCTGTCCATCCGCCGAAAGGATATGCCAAATCTTTTTCATTTTCATCAGTTTTAGGCTGATTTTCGTTTGTGGCCGCAAAAACAGGTGTTTCTGCACTCAAACGAGGCTCCGAACCGATATGAGGTTCGCTTTTTTCACCGTATTCGCCGGCTGAACGTATGTCGGCAGAAAGAGATGGAGTCCGCTCTGACAATGCCGGCTCGCCGTTATCGCTGAAACTGTTGTGTAAGGCCTGAAAAAACGGATCATCTCCGGTATCCGGCAAATCACTTTCATCACCCTGACGCTTAAACGGATTCAAACGACTGAAAAATGATTCGCGCGGAGCATACGCACTCAAATCGTCATCTTCCGCATCATTTTCTTCCACATCTTTATCCACATTAACAATGCTGTCACTGGCTTTCGGTTCTTCCATTGTGGCAATTTTCAACACCGAAGCATATTCATTTTCTTCTTGCGGTTCGGCTTTTGCCTGAGGAGAAACAATTCCTTCACTGAGCGGAGCAATAATTGAATAAACTTTTCCAAAAACTCCGGTTTCCACAATACGCAAAAATACGCGGTCTCTGTCGTGTTTTTCCAAAAGTTGCAAAAGATTCTGGTAGCGAGAACAAAATTCCAATAATGTTCCGCGAAAAACTTTATCCCGCGTGATTTTTTCTCTCACCCATGCATTAAAAGTGTTTTGATTTTTTCCGGCATCAATAACCGCTTTGCCCAATGCCCAGCGTTCGCCGCGCAAAACTCTTTGCCAAAGTTGATCAAGCTGAGCCGTTGACGCAATATTGCAGCGTTGAATAATCTCGCTTAAAGATTCATTCATATCGGCAATAAATGTGTCAAACTTATTAATCACAAATCCGTCCTTGATTTCGTGTTCGGTTTCCAGCATCACGCGAACAACCAAGTCGGTATAGTCCTGATTTTTTTGCAGTTGACGCAGCAGTTCTCCCTGCTTAATATTCATGGCACGATTGGCAATAAATTGGTTTGCATAGCCGAAAATAAACCAAATTAACAATACCGGCACAACAACAATAGCCATAAAATTAAGCAAAATTTCCGGAGATTGCTCAAACAATGCAACGTTCCCAAGCTGCGCTTTAACATACAAATACGCATAAATCAACCAGCTCGCAGAAGCAAAAAATGCCCCGAAAAAAGCAACTGACAACATTTCAAACACCTCATAAACAGCGGTTTAACTCTTAATCTTCCGCACCATTCTAGCAAAAGTTTTTTATTAAAAAGTTAATATTAATCAACACGAACCAAAAAAACTCTAAACATTTGCAAAAAATGTGCTAAACTTCACGCGAAAATAATGTATGTTTTGAGGCTGTGTAATGAGTGATACTGAAAACGTGATTTTAGACTTTGAAAAAACCATTGTTGAAATTGAAGAAAAAATTAATCATCTGAAGCAAATATCTCCTGATGAAGATTTGGATATCAATAAGGAAATCAAGCGTTTGGAAAAACGTTTAAATACCCACAAGGAAAATGTTTATCGTAACCTGACGCCGTGGCAAAAAGCACAAATTGCCCGTCATCCTTCGCGCCCGCATTGTTTGGACTATATTAATGCTTTAATTGAAGATTTTACGCTTTTATGCGGCGATCGCCGTTTTGCCGACGATAAAGCCTTAGTCGGCGGAATCGGTAAATTTGAAGGAACTCCGGTTGTTGTTATCGGACAAGAAAAGGGAAACGATTTGGATTCCCGCATTAAATACAACTTCGGTATGGCAAAACCGGAAGGATACCGCAAAGCTCAGCGTTTAATGGATATGGCCGAAAAATTTAAGCTCCCGATACTCTCTTTTGTTGACACCGCCGGTGCATACCCCGGTATTGATGCCGAAGCCCGAGGTCAGGCAGAGGCAATTGCTTCATCAATAGAAAAATGCTTGCAAGTCAAAACCCCTATAATTTCAACCGTTATCGGCGAAGGCGGTTCCGGCGGAGCCATTGCTATTGCCGTTGCCGACAAAGTTATTATGCTGGAACATTCCATATATTCGGTAATTTCTCCGGAAGGATGTGCCTCAATTTTGTGGCGTTCGGCGGAAAAAACCAAAGAAGCTACCGAGGCTTTGCATCTGACTGCACAAGATTTGAAAAAGCTTGGCATTATTGATGAAATTGTAGAAGAACCTTTGGGCGGCGCTCACCGCAATCCGCAGCAGATGTTTGATAATTTGCGCGAATCCGTTAAGAAAAATTTGCAGGAACTGAAAAGCATGGATTATGCTAAGTTGAAAGAACAACGCACGGCAAAATTCTTAAAAATCGGTTCGCAATTTTTGGAAAAGGATAAAAAGAAGAAATAATTTTTCCCATTAGCTGTTTAAAAATACGGAAGCACCCTCTGTGGGGTGCTTCTTTTAATTAGTTTTTGTAACTCTGGCGACAACCGCGGCGATTGTAACGAGGCTTGACTCTTACCTCAATGCGGTGCAGCCGTGCTTTCTGAAAGTCTGACAACCGGTCGCGCCAGTCGTCGTCATCATCTTCTTCGTTGCGCCGAATCCGCCATTCTACACGCGGTTCCAGCGCAAACTGACGCTCCGAGGGAGGCATGGTCGGCTCATGTGGCGAAAACTGCGCCAAGAGCAATCCGATAAATGTTTCTATCCACATAGGCAAACGTTTAAAGTTAAACCACTGACAAGACTATCAGAGTTGAACCTTCTTGCGGGGACGCTTGCGGGGCACCACCACACGATGGTAGCGGGCAATCCCGTTGACAGTGTCCTTGATCCCATAGGTCACGCCGGCAATCTTGAAGTTGCCCTTCACGTTGGTCTCAGAGGCGATGTAGCTACCGTCAATCAGCTGAATGGCTCCGGTTGCAACGTCAAAGACAACCACCACAATCTCACCGTTGAGTCGCAGATTCTTTACGAACGACACCAATGGCACTCCGGTGGGTATCTTGGGTTCTGCGCTGTTACGAAGCACCAGCCGAACCAGACGCGGCTTCTCTTCGGCAGCTTTGGCACCCATCTCGTTAGCAATCATCTCAAAAGTGTTGTTGACAATGAACCCGTTCAGGTTCTCCAAAGATACTACTTTCATAAGCTCTAAATTTAATTAAACATTAATTATAAAATCACGTAAGAGTCATACTAGCACAATAAAAATAAAATGCAAGCCTAAAAATGACAAAAAATAAAAATTTTTGACAATATTATGAAGAACCTGCCGACTAAAAAAGACTTGCATTTAGAAAATGAATGATGTAAAAGAACACTTGCCGACGGCACCCCTGGAGGCTGCCGGTGATATAAACTTAATTTATGAGGAAACAAATATGACAGATATTACTTTTAATGCGCAAAAGCGTGAGAAAGCAGGTAAGGGGGCAGCTCGTGCATGTCGTCGTGAGGGTCGCATTCCTGCAGTTATTTACGGTGGTAAAAAAGATGCCGTATTAATCAGCTTGGATCCGGTTGAATTAGAAAAAGCTTTGGATATCAGAGATTTTTACAAATCCGAAATCACTATTGCTTTAGATGGTAAAAACACTAAGGTTGTTTGCCAAGATGTTCAATTCCATCCGGTTTCTGACAAACCTATTCACGTTGACTTTATGCGTAAATAAGGATTTAGCATGTTTTTGGTGGTTGGTCTCGGTAACCCCGGCGCGCAATACGCTACCAGCCGTCACAATGTGGGATTTATGGCGGCGGATGAAATATTCCGCCGTTATAATTTTGCACCGTGGCGCAACAAATTTGACGGTTTGATTGCCGAGGGGAATATTGAAGGTGAAAAAATTTATTTGCTGAAACCGCAAACTTTTATGAACCTTTCCGGAAACAGTGTTGTGAAGGCGGCTTCTTTTTACAAAATTTTGCCGCAAAATGTGATTGTTATTCATGATGATATGGATTTACCGACGGAAAAAATTAAAGCCAAAACAGGCGGAGGCTCCGGCGGCCATAACGGATTAAAAAGCATTGATTCTTGCATTTCTCCCGAATATAACCGCATCCGAATCGGAGTCGGGCATCCCGTGAACCGAGATGAAGAAAGCATTGTTAACCATGTTTTGTCCGGATTTTCTAAGTCAGATAAGCAAAATATTGAAAAAGACATAGAAATCGTGACTGATTTATTACCGATTTTGCTGAAAAAAGGAATAGCCGAGTTTTCTAACCGAATCGGCATGAAATTGCAAAATAAATAACAAACAAAAAAAACTCCGGCAAATTGCCGGAGTTTTTATTTTTTCGCAAAAGTAACCTATTCTTGATTGTATGCTTTTGCTTGTTTTTTAGCTTCATCAGCACTTCTGGCAACATTTACCAAAATTGTCTGAGTAACTTCAGGGTGCAAATTAAGTTTAACTTGGTAAATACCCAAATCCTTAATCGGCTTTTCCAAATAAACATAGCGACGAGCAACATCAAAACCGGCTTCTTTAATTGCACCGGCAATATCGCGAATAGTAACGGAACCGTATAATTGACCGGTTTCAGCAGCTTGACGAATCAATACGGCATTAAATCCGTTCAATGTTTCTGCTAACTTGGAAGCAGCTTCAAACAATTCTTTGTTATGAGCTTCCAAAGCAGCCTTTTGTGCTTCAAAATAAGCCATATTGGCATCTGTTGCACGCAAAGCTTTTTTCTGCGGCAATAAGTAGTTACGGGCATATCCGTTTTTAACATTTACTTTATCGCCCATTTTTCCGAGTTTTTCAACGTGTTCAAGTAAAATAACTTCCATTTTAGCCTCCTACATTGCAACATACGGTAACAAAGCAATATAACGAGCGCGTTTAATGGCGCGAGCCAATTCTCTTTGTTTTTTAGCCGAAACAGAAGTGATACGAGACGGAATAATTTTACCTTTTTCGGAAATATAGCGAGAAAGAGTTTTCACGTCTTTATAATCAATTTTAATGCCGTTTTCACCTGAGAACGGGCAAGATTTTCTTTTGAAAAAAGTTTGTTTAGCCATTGTAAAAATCTCCTTTATGCGTTTTCACCGGCTTCACCGGAAGCTGATTCGCTGTTAAATTCTTCAACTTTTACAGTCATGAAACGGATAACATCTTCATTCAGACGCATAACACGTTCATATTCGTTGATTGCTTTTGACGGAGCTACAATGTTTAACAAAACATAGTAACCTTTACGGTTTTTTTTGATACGATAAGCAAGGTTTTTCAAACCCCAATTATCTACTTTTACAACCTCACCGCCTTCTTTTTTAATAACTTCGCTCAAATTAGATACGAGGTCATTAACTTGAGAAGCTCCGAGGTCTTGACGGGCGATTAAAACGCCTTCGTAATTAGACATATTTTATATCTCCTTATGGATAACTCAACAAATGGCCTTTTCATCAAAGACCGGTTCTTGTATAGCCGAACCCTCTTTCGGAATCCGGCAAGGGACAGCGCTTAATTTACATTTTTTTGCAAAAAAATCAAGCGCTTTTTTGCACGCAATTTAAATATTATTTTAACACTTTCGTTTTATTATGGCACAAAAGAGTTTTTTTAAGGATTGAAACATGAAACGTATTTATCCGGTTTTGTTTTCGTGTCTGGCAATTTTGATTGCCGGATGTTCAAGTGTTGAGGTTTATCAGGAAGACGACTATGATGCAGAGTATGACTATATTTGCAGCAACAACAAAACGGTAACTCTCACCGACAGTAACGGTAATACCTATACTATTCCGGCATGTGATGAAGCTGATGTTATCAGACCGGAAGATGTTCCGCAAAAAATGACCGTTACACGAGCCAATGAAAATATTGTTGAGGAAAAAAGCGTTGCAACGGAAAAAAGCAGCAGTTTTTGGAGCCTCTTATGGGGTTCTTCCGAAGAAGAAATTTCCATGGAGCAAGAAAAAGAAATTGTTGTTTCATCTAATATGCAGGAAGTTAAGGCTGAAAATATAAATAACAAGCAACCGACAATTCCGGAAGTTTTGCAAAAACCGGTTGAACCTGATGAAGAGTGCATTGTAAAGATGTATGATTACGATATTGAACAAAAATACGCAGTCGGTGAAAAAATGCCGAAAAACAAGCATAAAAAGCAAATTATGTTGGAAGATTTAAATACCCGTATGGTTGTATTTTGCCGCGGAACGGAAGAACAAATGGAAGCATGTGCGGAAAACATGACTTATGCCGGATATGTCAGAATTTCGCAAATTCCGAAAGTTGCCGCCAAATATGATGTTGCTCCGCAACGCGGATATCCGGCGCGCAGATGGCGGGAGGGTGATGTTGTTCCGAGATGGTAAGGGCTTAAGCAATGTTGTCACGTGTTAATACCATAGCCTTTAATGGCCTTGAAACTCTGGATGTTGATTTGCAGCTGCAAATTTCATCCGGATTGCCGGCTTTTAATATTGTCGGTTTGCCGGATAAAACCATTGCCGAAAGCAAAGAACGTGTCCGTGCGGCCATAAATTCACTCGGAGTTGAACTGCCGGCAAAAAGAATCACCGTAAATTTGGCTCCTGCAGATTTACTGAAAGAAGGTTCGCATTTTGATTTGCCGATTGCGCTTGCTTTGCTTGCCGGCATGGGAATTGTTAATCAGGAAGATGTTGCCGACTATATTGTTATCGGTGAACTCGGACTTGACGGTGCGGTTATGCCGATAAACGGTGTTTTGCCGGTAGCCATTCATGCCAATCGCAAAAACAAGGGATTAATTTGCCCGCAGACACAAGGAAGCGAAGCTGTTTGGTCCGGATTAAAAGACATTATTGCCGCTCCAAGTCTTATTTCTTTGCTTAATCATTTTAAAGGAAATCAGCGTTTACCAAATCCGATTGCAAAGAAGAAAAAAAGTGAGTTAACGGATTTGGATATGGCTGATGTTAAAGGACAAGAAACAGCAAAAAGAGCCTTAGAAATTGCCGCTGCCGGTGCTCATAATCTTTTGATGGTCGGAACACCGGGGGCAGGAAAATCCATGTTGGCATCAAGATTGGTTACTATTTTGCCACCGCTCACAACTGAAGAAGCTTTGGAAACATGTATGATACACTCCATTGCCGGTGAGCTTAAAAACGGTGAGTTGAGTTTTGAACGCCCTTTCCGTGATCCGCACCACAATGCCTCAACTCCGGCACTTATCGGAGGAGGACGTAAAGGTGTTCCCGGAGAAATATCCTTAGCACACAACGGTGTTTTATTTTTGGATGAGTTACCGGAATTTAATCGCAGCACATTAGAAGCTTTGCGTCAACCTTTAGAGACAGGATATGTGAGTATTTCACGCGTTCATTGCCATACTCAATATCCGGCAAGATTCCAGTTGATTGCAGCCATGAACCCTTGTAAATGCGGATATTTGGGGCAGAACGGGCAAGAATGTTCTCGCGCTCCGAAATGCGCGGAAGAATATCAATCCAAAATTTCCGGCCCGCTTATGGACAGATTTGATATGAATATTCAAGTTCCGCCGGTCAGCCCGTGGGATATGTCTGATGTAAAAAAAGGCGAAACTTCGGAGCAGATAAGAAAAAGAGTAATTGCTGCCCGCCAAATTCAGCAGGAAAGATTTAACAAATTTGGGAAACCGGATTTACATACAAATTCACAACTTCGCGGCGATTTGCTTGAAGAAGCAACGGAGTTGGATAAGGATTCTAAAGACTTATTGGTGAACTTTGCCGCTAAAATGAAAATGTCGGCAAGGGCATATAATCGCACATTAAAACTGGCAAGAACAATTGCGGACTTGCAAAATGCAAAAAAAGTGTCTAAAGTACACATAGCCGAGGCGCTTTCATACCGATATGTGGCGCCGTCAAAATTGGTATAGGAGATATATGATGAATAAAAACAAAAAAATGCTTTACGTTTTATCGGCTGCACTCGGTATAAGCACAATAGCTTCCGGTGTGGTTTGCGCACAATACATGTATTCGGAACCATCGTATGTTCGCAACACCGGTTATAACCCGAAAAAAGACGGCAGTTTATTTCCGGGAGGACCGTGTAAATCATGCACAAAAGATGGCAGTTTGTTTCCCGGACCTTGCAAAAAATGCGCCGAGCGCAAAGTTGAACAACAGGTTGTAGTGCAAACACCTCCGGTTGTTGCTTACACTCCGGTTGTTTATGAAGCAATGCAAAGAAACTGTTGCATGATGGCACCTATTGCCCTTGCTCATGTTGATTTCAGAATCAAAAATGACGGTGCCGAATCTCCATATTCCGGCAAAGTCGGAAATTACAGATTCCGTATTTTCGGCTGCCGCCGTTATGATAAGCAGGCAACCTTGAATAAAGGCCGCATTATGGAAAAGGATATTGCTTTTAATCAGGTATTTGAAGAAAGCGTAAACAGTTGCTATAAAGTTTTGCCGATGCCGCAGGATTTATGTTTGCAGCAATACACTCAAGAACTTCCTGAATATGTTTTGACGGCCGAAATTACCGATTACTTTATGAATATTTGTGATGAATACGACTGGGATAAAGCCGAGAAAAACAATGCCCGCACCGGCACGTCGGAAATCACCGTAACATGGCGCTTGATGGATTTATCTATGCGTAATGTATATTGGAAAGGCGAAACCGAGGGTTTCGGCGAAGTTTCCGAAGGCGAAAAAAACGGCGAAGTTAAGTTAATTGAGCGTGCATTTGCCGATGCAGCAAGCAATTTGCGCAATTTAACCGATTTTGAAAATCAGCTTATGAAACGTGTTTCCCCGCAAGATTTGGCAATGCAACGTGCTGCCGTTATTGAAGAAGAAGTTGCATTGAATCCGGCAAAATGCGGTTTCAGATTGGAATACGAACAGGCTAAGAGCTGCGAAATCAGCCGTCCGGGATTTGATTTTACTCAACCGTGCTGCTGTCAACAGTGCGTTCAACAAACCGGCGGTGTTGTCAGCCAAGGTTGTGTTGCTCCGGTTCCGGTAACTCCGATTATTGAAAGCGGAGATGTTGTAAGTTCATTTGACATTATTGAAAATTGTATAGATGAAAACGGCAATGTTAAGGCTGACGGTCAATGCACGGTTGTAGACGACACATGGGTTGATACCGGTGATGTGATTGCCTTGGATGAATTTTGTGTTGTTGAAGCAGATCCTTGCAAAGAATTGACTCCGGAAACAATGTATCGTTTGCGTTCTTCCGTTGTGGAAATAGACAGTCCTAACGGACGCAAAGGCGCAGGATTGCTGATTTCGGAAAATTATATTCTCACATCAGGAGATTTGGTTGACCATAACAACAATTCATATAAAATCAAAACCGTTCGCGGTGATGAATTGAATGCCCGTGCAGTTCGCATCAATCCAAGCAAAAATACTGCTTTATTGATGTTGGAAAAAAGCACAAATTATACTCCGATGGCTTTGAATATGAGTTTACCTGAAGTTGGTCGTAACGGCTTTATGACTCTGGGTGTTTTGGATGTAGATAATTTCAAAAACGGTTCTGATTATTTAGAAAACAGCGCCCGCATTGAAGGATATCGCTACACTCCGGAAAAAGGCTCAGAAATACTGGCTAACACGTTTATTCAAAACGTTACCGTCGGCGGTGCGTTGTTCTACAAAGACTGCACCATCAGCGGCATGGCTCATTCGGGAGTAAAAACCAACGACGGACTTGATGTTTATGTTCCGACGGAAACTGCTTTACGCAGCTTGGGAATAAGTATATGCGGACATGAATATGTTGAAGAAAGTCCTTGGCAGCAAACTGTTTATAAACCGGTTACGGAACAAATTAAACAAGTTCAAAAAGCTCCGGAAGCTATGAAACCGAAAGACAGAAAATAATAAACATCCGAACAATTTCGGAAAAACAAAAAGGCTCCCTTTCGGGAGTCTTTTTGTTTAATGAGCAAATGTTTATTTATCGGTATATATTTTGTTTATGAAATCAGCCAGTTCAGCTATAAACGGTATCGTGGAATGTTCCACTTTTTCAAAACAGTTAAAAATATCACGATAACCTTTTCGCCATTCAAGCTGCAAAACATTAGCCAAACCGGAATCTTTTTGCATACGTCCGGTCAATCCGGCTCTTCCGGTATAATTTTCATCATTTATTACATAAGAAATACGGTATTTTTTGCATAACTCCTCAATTTTCTTTATTTTAGAGGCATATCTTTCCGCAGGAAAATATCCGGTGCCGACAGCTAAATCAAAACCATTTCCGTCCTTCATGGCGTGAATATCCAAAAAGAAGTGTTTTTCTAAGCCTTTGCGCAAAATATAGTCATTAATCAAATTCTTTTCCGGCACAAATTTGTTACGAACAATATAAGAATATTTGTATTTTTCACCTACATATTCCGTAATTGCGCCGGTATATAAGTCGCTGACTTTTCTCCCCTTTCTGACAAAACTTGCCGTAGAATGCGGCGCAGATAAACACACATAACTTCCTAACTCATGATAAGAAAAAATTTCATTTGCAGATAAATTTCCCGCACCGTTATTCTGAGAATATTTTTTGTCCGCATCAATCAGTTTGCTTTGCACTTTCCAATCCTTTTGCAATCATTAAGGATGATTCCGGTAAAAAATATTTCAGCCCTTCCAAAACAGAATACACATCATAAAAAGCGTTATGCGTATCAAGTTGCAGATCTTCAAGCTTTTGCGTCAACCCTAATATTTTTACAATTTGTCCGGACGACTGACTTTTAACGTCAATCCCTTTATTTTTATATAATTCGGCGAAAATCGGGGCAATGTTCAAAAAGGTAATATTTTTCTCCGGAGATTTGTTGTGGAGAAAAAGGTTTTCATTAATAATATTTCCGTCCGATTTATTTTTTAAATCCGCACCCCAAGAGTGAGAAAAACAAACATTCCGACCGACAAATTTTTTAAATTCAGAGTAAGCAGATAAAAAATCTTTTCCGTTTTGCCGCACATTCTCATTAGTTATATGGGTTAAGTTAACAAAATAGTCCGACAAAATCGGATTAACTTCAGGTCGGCACAGCACATTAAATTCGCCGATAACCGCAAATTCATCCGTTACCTTGAGAGCAGATATCTGCACTATTTCTTTTTTTTGATTTCCATGCCAACCGTTTTCCTGACATCCTTGCCAAGTAGTGTATTCCGTATCAAATATAACAAAACTCATCCGGTATTATTCCTTTTTCAGACCACTACATCCCTCGTGGTCCGTTGTTTCCCAATCTGTTTTTCAATATATCGTATCTGGCTTTTTTAGTCCTCATTTCTTCTCGGTTCTTAGAAACATTTTCAACCGGAAATCTACGATTAAATTCATCAGCTTCATTAGCATGAACCCTTATTCCGTGTTTCAGGCACCATGCTCTTATACCTTTATTAAACGGATTATTCCCCGGTGTGGCATAAGATACTCCTAAAAAGTCAGGTCCGTAAAAGTCAAAATCTTTGACACCGGCCTTTTTCAGCACACGAGCCATATTTTGCGCACAGTTATTAAAAAACGGATCATAGCGGTCATCCATGTGCAGAATATCATGCTTTTCCATTTCCCGTTCCAGTTTTTTCGGATTAATCCCGATTTCGCTCGGATATACAAAAAAATACTCGGCATGACGTCCATATTTTGGGCGTAAGGCATCTGTGTGGATAGATGGCAAAAGTCTGTTCACAACTTTATCGTGAAATTGCATACAAGAATGTCCGATTAATGAAGGACCTTCAAAAGGATTAATCACAACCATCAGCGGATCTTCGGCAAACAAATCTAATTTTCCCTCTTTACTGCGGGGAATTCTGTCAGATACTTCAACTGCATCACGGCAAACAATGCCGTCTTCAGCATATTCCTGTGCAGGTGGACAATTTTTATCAATAAAGTATCTTACACCGTTATAAACAAATTGCGTGCGAACTTTTTTACCCTCTTCTTTGGCTTTTTTGGCATTATCGCGCATTATTTTTTTTGCTTCTTCCAATGTTTCGGCTTTAATAACCGGTTTGCCGATATGGCGCGGATTGAGTTGTGATTTTCTGAATGCCTGAAATAATGTGCTGTTTTTTATTTTAACAAAAAATCTTCTAATTCCGAGAAACATCTCTGCTTCTTCGCGGACATCTTTGGTCATTTCTTCGTCTTGCGGCATATTTCTCTCCTTTTGACTTTTCTATTCACGATACCGCATATATCACAATTTTTCAATCTTTTTTGTCAAAAAAAGTTCCTTGACCAAAATAAATTACAATATATTCTATGAGTGAATTATAAGTCAAAAATCTACAGAAAAATTTAAAAAGCGAGTTTAAAAAATGGCTTATTGTAATTGGTGTAAAACTTCTCCGATAAATCAGCGCTATCATGATGAAGAATGGGGTGTTCCTTTGCATGATGATAATAAGCAATTTGAATTTTTGATGCTGGAAGTTTTGCAATGCGGTATCAGTTGGAGTATTGTAATCAATAAAAGAGATATCTTTCGTTCCTGCTTTGATAATTTTGACTATGAAAAAATAGCTGCTTACGATAATATTATGATAGAAAAAATTATGGCGACGAAAGGAATGATTAAAAGCCGAAAAAAGACAGAAGCCATTATTCATAATGCAAAATGTTTCATCAATATTCGCCGTGAGTTTGGCAGTTTCAGCCGGTATTTATGGAAATTTACCGACAATAAAACCATTTTATATGATAAACACGGCGACGGATTTATACCCGCCAGCAACGGACTTTCTGATGTTATCAGTGCAGATTTAAAAAAACGTGGGTTTAAATTTTTAGGTCCGGTTACAATATATTCCCATTTACAAGCTTGCGGAATTATTAATGACCATGGCAATGATTGCCCTTGCTATAAAAATATTGTTGAAAATTATCCATGCCGAAAACAGCATCGCGACAACGAGAAAAATGTCGTGAAATTTTAATATCCGTAACATTTTTACATTTGGCAAAAACTCGGACGGCTGTATTTGCAGCTGCCTGTTCTTATAAAAGCTGATTGCCTTGCAAATAATCATACACTTCTTCGGCAATAATTTTGTGACCTTCAGAATTAGGATGAAGCGCATCTTTAAACAATTCTTGCAAATTACGTCCGATCCAACGGTCGTGACGGGCAAAAAAGTTTATTTTTTTCTCTCGGCAGATATTTTCAATGATTTCGTTATACCTGACAACATCAGAATTATAGCGCACAAGAGAAGCATCTTCCATATATCTGTTTTCTATAATCGGCAACAAATCAGTTACCAGAATTTTCGCTTTTGTTAAAAGAAGGGTATCCAAAAGTTTGTTCCAATACATCATTCTTGCCCCTTCCGAAAAATCAAGTTGTAAATCACTATTTTTCCGGCGGCGTAAATCATTGATTCCGACGCTGACAATAATTAAATCAAAATGGCGGGAAAAAACCTCGTAAATCGCACGATTTGCCGTATCTGCTATATTATCTCCGGCCTGTGACATATTGTTAAACATATAGCCGGAACCGTTGCGAGCTAAAATAAGTTCTCCCAAGCGGCAAAACCACCCCAAGCTTTGTTCATCATAATACCCGTGAGATATTGAATCCCCTATCATCCCTATGTTTTTAATCATACATCCTCCTCAAAAGATTACCATCCCATATATAGCACAACACCGGCAAATATCAATCTGATTTTTGCTAAAGCAATAAAGGGAAAATAATAGAGTCATGCCTATTTTGCCGACAGGCAAAATTCAAGGCATCTTCAAATTAAAAAAATTAGTGCTTCGCAAAGACCAGATTCCTTGATGACCTGACGCGCAGCGCAGGTCAAGGAATGACATAAAAAAATAAACAGTGTCATGCCTATTTTTTCGCGGTATGCGGAAAAATTCAAGGCATCTACAAATTAAATAAGGAGCTTCGCAAAGACCAGATTCCTTGATGACCTGACGCGCCGCGCAGGTCAAGGAATGACATAAAAAAATAAACAGTGTCATGCCTATTTTTTCGCGGTATGCGGAAAAATTCAAGGCATCTTCCGCTTCTTCTTTATAAAATTTGAAGATCCCTTGATTTTTGCTAAAGCAAAAAAGGGATGACTTTAAGAGAGTCAACCTCAATAATGCAAAAAACCCGCCTTGAAAGACGGGTTTTATAAAATGGTGCGCTTTCTAAAGCGATTATCGGACTGCGCACACCAAGCAGCCAATTCCGTCGTCAATCTCAAACCGAATACATTCTGTGTTGCAATTTTGAGCTAAGAATTATGATAAATATGGGCAACAGGAATGTAAAAGAAGTTTAATCTCTTTTTATTCCTCTATATTTTGATATCACATCTGTAATAGAATTTCTGTCACTTCCTTTTGTAGAATCTTCATCTAATTTTTTTTGTTTTGTTTCTTTGGAAAAATCGGTATCCAAATCATATCCTATAGTCAGGGATCTAATTTGATTTTCTTTTCTCATAGCACTCAAAAAATCTTTTTTTTCTTCATTAGACATATTTAATGGCTGTAAATCTCCATTATTTATATCATATACAAATACCGGAAGCTCAATTCCTGTTTGCATTTTATAATACTCCTGCGCCATTAAAATAAATGCTTTTGTCCTATCAG
>JAFUTN010000027.1 GCA_017484225.1 Alphaproteobacteria bacterium | reverse complement strand
GGTAAAGGCTCCGGCGGTTGAGGCTCCGAAGGTAGAAGTTAAAGCTCCGGCGGTTGAGGCTCCGAAGGTAGAAGTTAAAGTTCCGGCGGTTGAGGCTCCGAAGGTAGAAGTTAAAGCACCGGCGGTTGAGGCTCCGAAGGTAGAAGTTAAAGCTCCGGCGGTTGAGGCTCCGAAGGTAGAAGTTAAAGCTCCGGCGGTTGAGGCTCCAAAGGTAGAAGTTAAAACTGTTGCCAAACCGGTTGTGAAAGCCGCTCCGAAACCAACTCCAAAACCGGCTCCGAAGTTTATTCCTTCTTCACTCAACAAAAACATTTCTGCCGGTGATGAAGAAATTGTTTACTGTTTGTATTATTTAGGCTTACAAACAAACGAGCATAACATGGTAAAGGCATCGGAATTTTTTGCAGGCAGTGCCGGCATTTCAAAAGAACGCCATGAAAAAATTGCAGCTGCTGCTCATCAATATTATGACAATGCTTCCGAAGCCGAAATGAAGCAAATGGCTGAAAAATGCTCGGTTTACATTACTCCGAAAAATACCGAAAAACAAAATCAGATTATTCGCAGCATGAACAAATCTGTCGGATATTAGTTTGAGTAAAGTGCTGTGCAAAAATTTTTGAGCAAACACAACATAAACGCTACCACAATAGCCGTCGGAGTTTCCGGCGGCTCAGATTCTTTGTCGCTTGTTCTAATGGCTGCCGAACAACTAAAGGTATTCGGATACAACATTATTGCTCTGACGGTGAATCATAAACTCAGAAAAGAAGCAAATGCCGAAGCCGATTATGTGGCAAAAGTCATGAAAAACTTTCACATAGAACACCATATTTTAGAATGGAACGGAGATAAACCGGAAACAGGAATTGAAGAAGCCGCACGCATTGCCAGATATGAACTTGTTCTAAAATGGTGCAGGGAAAATAACGTAAAATATTTTATGACGGCTCATCATTTAAGAGATCAGGCGGAAACTTTTTTGATGCGTTTGCAACGCGGCAGCGGATTGGACGGACTTTGCTGTATGCGCGAATGTTCAAAATACAAAGACTTAACAATTTTGCGCCCGTTGCTGCATACGTCTCCCTCATATTTGGAACAATATTTGTTGCAAAAAAATATTGCATGGGTTCATGACTACACAAATGACGATACCAATTTTTTGCGGGTAAAAATGCGTAAATTTCTTCCCGAATTAGAGCAAAAAACGCAAATAAATCTGGCAAAATTTGATGAGGCGATAAGCAATCTGCAAAGTGCGGAAAGCTTTGTGGAGGAATATATTCATCAAGTTGCTTTACCCAAAGTGCATACTGATGCGTATGGTATAATCAGCATAAAGTATACTGATTTTGCCGCATGGCATAAAGAAATAAAATTCAGAATTTTCGCTGATTTATGCCGCAAAACATATATTCCGCGAGCCGACAGCGTTTTAAAACTTGTTGACGCATTGGAACATTTGCCTTTTTACGGTTCTACTTTAGGCGGAAAAGAAATTTTTACGGCATACGGCAAAATTTGGATTGTTCCGGAAGTCCGTGCCAAACGTAAACAAAGCCGAAAAATGTGGCAAAATTTTATTCTTTTCCATCAAGAATATAAAGAGCTGAAAATTCCGCATAAAGCAAAAGTTTTTATTCTGGAGAGCAGTCGTGATTTATAACTCATTAAAAGAAATTGCCGATAATTTTGATGTTTTTTTGTTTGATGCCTACGGAGTTTTTTGGGCCGGAAACGGTTTTTATGCCGGCAGTCGGGAAATGATGGCGGAATTGGTGAAACAAGGCAAATTTGTGGCCGTAATTTCAAACACTTCCGGAATACGCGAAGACTTAATTACTTCATATAACAAAAAAGGTTTGATATTCGGTCAGGATTATTGCGAATTTGTTGCCGCCGGTGACTTGCTAAAAAAAACACTTGCCGAAGGCTGCTTGAAATTTGCAAGCAATCCCAAACCACGGAAATATTTTGTTATCGGCGACCCGCACAGTTGCGCATTTAACAACACCATTTATGAGCAAGTTGAAGATATTGATAAAGCTGATTTTGTATATTGCGGAGTTCCTCATGTTTATGAAGATTCTCTTAAAAAATATCCGCAGCTTTCGGATAAGTTTTTGCCGGTAAAATGTGATGAAAACGGCGATATCCGTATGTGGGACACAACGGATTTTACCCCATTTATTGAACAAGTTGAAATGGTTGCCGCCAAAAAACTTCCGGCACTGAACGCAAATCCGGATTTTGTGGCAAAGGAAGGTCATCCGTTGTCAAATACTTCTGCCGCCGAATTTGTTGTTCGTAACGGTATGATTGCCGAAGCATTGAGACAACGCGGATGTGAGGTTTTGGAATACGGCAAACCGCATCTGAATATATACGAACACACCTTTGCGATTTTGCGTAATCGGGGAATTAAGATTAATAAAGAACGTATGTGCATGATAGGCGATACGATACGCACCGATATCAAAGGCGGTATAAATGCCGGAATAACACCGGTATTGTGTGTAAAAACCGGTGTAACCGCCGAAGAAATTAGCAAGGGAAATAGTATTAAAAACCTTTGCATAAAAGAAAATATTGAGATACAACAGATTATACAAATTAAAAGTGTTGGAGAAAAATAATGAGTTTTGAACTTGTTTCCGGACTGGCCGCTAAAGACTTTGTTTTAGACTTAAAGCTGTGCCGTGTTTTGTTTGAAGACAACAAATATTACCCGTGGATTTTTTTGGTGCCGATGAAAGAAAACACCAAAAATATGACCAACCTCACCATGGAAGAACGTTTTCAGTTAATGAGAGAAATAGCACTGGCCGAAAAAGTTATGTTTTCGCTCTTTCCGTGTGATCAAGACAATGTGGCCATGATAGGAAATATGACTCCGCAGCTTCATGTGCATATTGTTTGCCGCCGAAAAGGAGATCCGGATTGGCCGGGAACCGTTTGGAACTCAACTACCGGAAAATACGCTCCGGAAGAAAAACTGAAAATTATTGAGAAAATAAAAACGGCTTTCATTACCGAAATGCAAAATGCCGAATACAATATAACCACATGAAAAGGAAAAAAATATGAGCAGAGTTATTACATTAATGCCGGTTCGCCTTGCGGCAACCAGACTACCGAACAAACCGTTGCGCGTGATAAACGGCAAAACAATGGTTCAACGTGTGTATGAAAATGTTAAAAATGCTCTTGATACCGACATTGCGATTGCTGCCGGCGATCAGGCTATTGTTGACGAATGCAAAAAATTCGGTGCCACCGCAATTTTAACCGATCCTAATTTACCGAGCGGAACAGACAGAATTGCAGCTGCACTCAATGTTTTGGATCCGGACGGTTCAAAATACGATATTGTGGTGGATTTTCAGGGAGACAATATCAATGTTGACCCTAAAGTGACCATTCCTTTGGTGGAAATGATTAAAAGAACCGATTGTGATATTGCCACCTGCGGTATGTTAATTAATTCCGAAGATGACAAAAACAACCCGAATGTGGTTAAGATTGTTATGGGATTGCGTGACGGCGAAAAAGAAGGACGTTGTTTGTATTTCACCAGAGCAACGGCACCGTATACCCGTAATCCGGAAAAGTGTCCTAATCAGGATTTGTATTATCATATCGGTATTTATGTATTTAAGGCCGATTCACTCAAAAAGATGGTATCGCTTCCGACCGGAGTTTTGGAAAAACGCGAGGCTCTGGAACAGCTCCGTGCTTTGGAAAACGGTATGAGTGTCCGCGCCATGCTGGTGGACAATATCAAACTTGTGCCGGAAGCTCCTGCCGATATTAATACCGAAGAAGATTTGGCAAACGCATTGCCGTATATTAAATAGAGGGGGAAAAGATGATGGAAACAAGAACAAGATTTGCGCCCAGCCCGACGGGATATATGCATATCGGCAACCTGCGCACTGCTTTGTATGAATATTTGATTGCCAAGGCAAACGGCGGTAAATTTATTTTGAGAATTGAAGACACTGACCAAAAACGCTATGTTGAAGGTGCAACCGACATAATATACAAAACACTCAAACGTGTCGGAATGAACTGGGATGAAGGACCGGATATCGGTGGAAATTTCGGACCGTATATTCAGTCGGAGCGTAAAGCAATTTATGCCGAATATGCGCATAAATTAGTGGAATTGGGCGGTGCTCACTACTGCTTTTGCAAGCAAAAAGAAGAAAATGAAGATGACGAAGAAGAAACACAGGAAACTCATGAAAAATTTAAGGATCCGTGCTTAAATATTTCGTTGGACGAAGCCAAAAAACGTATTGCCGCCGGTGAACCTTATGTTATTCGCCAAACAATTAACAAAAAAGGCACTTCGGTATTTCATGATGTGGTTTACGGCGAGATAGACATTGACTATAATGAACTTGATGAAGGTGTATTGCTCAAAACCGACGGTATGCCGACATACAACTTTGCCAATGTGATTGATGACCACTTAATGAACATTACTCATGTTGTGCGCGGCAACGAATACATTTCTTCTACTCCGAAATATAACTTGATTTACGAAACTTTCGGTTGGACTCCTCCGATTTATGTTCACGTTCCGCAGGTTATGAAAGACGCACAGCATAAATTAAGCAAACGTAACGGAGATGCCTCTTTCCAAGACCTTGTTGCCAAAGGTTATTTGCCGGAAGCCGTGCTTAACTATATTGCATTGTTGGGCTGGAATCCGGGAACGGAGCAAGAAATATTCTCTCTTTCGGAATTGGAAAAAGTGTTTACTTGTGAACGTTTGAATAAATCTCCGGCAATTTTTGACATTACCAAGTTAACATGGATGAACGGTTGCTACATTCGTAACCTTTCAGCCGAAGAATTTCATAAAACAGCAATGAATTATTACGACCATCTGTTGGGACGCGGATATAATTTGGAAGCGCTCAGTGCTGTTTTGCAACCGCGTGTGGAAGTTTTGAATGATATAACAGAGCAAACGCAATTTTTGGCACAAATGCCGGAATACGATATTGCTTTGTATGAAAATGCCAAAATGAAAACCACTCCCGAGATAGCCAAAAACACAATGAAGCTGGCTTATGACGTGCTTGCCGGTTTGTCGGTTTGGGACAATGAAACACTGTTTTCCTCACTAAAAGAAGCCGCAGCCGCCAACGGATTTAAAAACGGACAAATTTTATATCCGCTGCGCGTTGCTTTATCCGGATTGCAAACAACACCGGGCGGAGCCACCGAAATTGCCGTTGTTTTGGGCAAGAGTGAGACATTAAATCGTATCAATATAGCACTGGCAAAACTCTAACGATTTCGGAGACAGCGGCATGAAATATTCCACCGAGCGTTTTATAAAAAAATGTTTGTGGTTTGCCGTTATCGCCGAAGCCGTATTTTTATGGTCTTATCCGGAATATATTAAGCGCCTTATTTATCCTGTTCTGTATGGACAGCCGACAAATAAGGCGCTGAGTATTTCGGCTGACGACGTCTTTCTTCCCTTAACAGACAGCGAAAAACAGGGAATTGAAAGAATTTACGATAATGAAAAAGTCTCATTCATCCCTCAAGTAAAATATTCGGTAACTGCCAAAATAGGAATAATGGAACGATATGACGGTTGGTGGGAAAATTATTATCACCGCCACAGACATTTCCGAATGTTATACAATAAATTTTCTCCGCTTGACTTGTCGTTATTTTATGGAGAAAACGCAACCCAAAAAATGTTGGAAAAATGTGAGTTACGCCATGAATACCGCGGTTTATTCTCGTGCAACGAAATGGACAGAGGAAAACTTAATAATTACCATATTATTCCGGCAAACAACAACGTTGCAAAGGGTATGCAAACCCTGATGAACGGTGATGTTGTGTATATTGAGGGTATCTTGGTTAATGTAAAACATCCGTATAGCAACAAAGAAATGAAAACCGGAACAGCCCACAATATGATTCATGACGACCAATTTATGGGCGGACAATACAGCGGAATGTGTTTTATCACTTACACTACAAAACTGATAGTAAATGGCTATATATATCAATAAACAAAGGAGAAAACAGATGAAAAAATATCTGATTATCGGGATTTTAACCCTGTTCACATATCAAGCAAAAGCTCAATTAAGCGGGTTTGATATGGAGGAGCTTTTGGGAAATTCTGCACAAAACAGCGAAGAATTTTCGCTTATAGATAAAAATTCTGACGGATTTATCAGCGAAAACGAACTGCTGATGTATCAGAAGAAAATGGAAAGTTCTAGTGAAGATACAACATTTGAGTTGTTGGACACCAATGGTGACGGAGAAATTGAGCGCAACGAATATATAACTTTTTACAAAAGCCGTTCAAGCAATGCCGACAATGTGGAGCAAGAACTGGAAAAGTATTTTACGGCACTTGACCGTAATCAAGACGGAAAAATTTCGGAAACAGAATTGAAAAACTATCGTCAAAGCAATGCCGGTGCCATAAATTCGCAAGTATTTGAATTTATGGACATGGATAACGACGGGAAAGTATCTTCTGCCGAGTTTAATGCATTTTTGAGTATCGGCGAACAAATTCTTAATTCCGGAAAATAAAAATCAATCTTTACAAATATCTCAAATTTTGTTAACCTGAACGCAGAGTGTGAAAAAACACACTTCAGGGCGTAGTAACCCTAAATAAGAACGGTCGCTTGGACCTTAAACATTGCTGGTGTTCGCTTATCTGAGCGGATGTCAGCTGAATAAGGCTATGCCGAATAGGCTGAGCCGTTTGTTCTTATACGGTTTACTAACATCCGCCCACCGATTTAGGTGGCTTTTTTATTAACTTTTTTAACTTAATGAAAGGGATGTTTGAGATGAAACATTTAATATTTTTGAGTAAAAAAATATCCGCCGTCATCTTAAACCCCGAGCGGAAGAAAACACCACACAGTCATCTTGAACCCCGAGCGATAGCGAGTGGGTGTAAAGATCTCCTGTTTCAGGAACGAAGTTTATTGTTACGCACTGCATAAAAACAAACACTTTCTTGCTTTAAAAAGATCTTTACGGGGATTTCGCTAATCGCTCAACCCCTCAAGATGACTGTGAAACATTAATTTGCCGAGATTATCGGTTATTGCTCCGCAATCCCCGACAATGACAGAAAGAAGAATGCGCCAGATAATGACAGAAAAATCATTTTGAAAATTTTTGCTTGACAAACAATAGCGATTACATTATTAATGTGCGCAATGAATGCAATTTTTGCTGTGTTCATAGCTGTCCAAGACCGTGGGTGGCGCAATGTCTGGCATATCGTCTGAACAAAGCTCCTTAATTTCCTACGCAGACGGAGTGAACTGGATTTTTTAACAATCAATTTCTCCCTCCGGACAGATTAGGTGCCTTAACTTTAGGCAACGTGTTTTGTATGCGTGGTTTATGGTTAGGGGTTTGGTAACGGCTCTTGCCGCAAGGTTTTCCTTAACGTAAGAGTTTAACATTTTCGTATGGAGACAATAAGTGAACCGCGAAGAAAAAACAGAATTGCTCGGTTTATTGAATGAAGTTTTCTCTAACTCCGAATCCGTAGTTATTACCGAATACAAAGGTTTGACTGTGGCTGAAGCTGATGAATTGAGAAACAAAATTCGTGAAGCCGGTGCTTCTTTGAGAGTTACTAAAAACCGTATTGCTAAATTGGCCGTTAAAGGCACAAAATTTGAGGCGCTTGCCGATATGTTCAAAGGTCCGATTGCCATGGCTTATGCCGGCGATCCGATTGCAGCATGCAAAGCTTGCGTTGAATTTGCTAAGAACAACGAAAAGCTGGTTATTATCGGCGGTGCATTGTCTGATAAGACTTTGACCTTAGATGAAATCAAAGCTTTGGCTGCTATTCCGTCTATTGACGAATTGCATGCTAAACTTATCGGTTTGTTGCAAGCTCCGGCTTCTAAGTTGGCTCGTGTAACAAAAGCATACAGCGAAAAAGAAGCTGCTTAGTAAATGCAAAAACGGTTTTTAATTTGTAAAATTTAATTAATTTATTTGGAGAAAAAAAATGGCAGATTTGGCCAAATTAGTAGATGAATTATCAGCTTTAACAGTTATGGAAGCTGCTGAATTGTCAAAAATGTTAGAAGAAAAATGGGGCGTTTCCGCTGCTGCTGCAGTTGCTGTTGCAGGTGCTGCCGGCGGTGCTGCCGCTGCTGCTGAAGAAAAAACAGAATTTGATGTAATTCTGGCTGATGCAGGTGCTAACAAAATTAACGTTATTAAAGAAATCCGCACAATCACAAACTTGGGCTTGAAAGAAGCTAAAGATTTGGTTGACGGTGCTCCGAAAACTGTTAAGGAAGGCGCTCCTAAGGAAGAAGCTGAAGCTATTAAAGCTAAGTTGGAAGCCGCTGGCGCTAAAGTTGAACTCAAGTAATTTCAGTATTACTTGTATCCCTGAAAAACCGCTGAAATTTTCAGCGGTTTTTTTTGATTGAAATAAAGTATTGAAAAAAATTTTTTATCTGGTATCTTTACATTGTAGCGTTAAAAAAACACGTTACAGGGCGTCGAAACCCTATATAAGAACGGTCGCTTGGACTTTAAACATTGCTGGTATTCGCACATTAGAGCGGATGTCAGCTGAATAAGGCTATGCCGAATAGGCTGAGCCGTTTGTTCTTATACGGTTTTCGAACATCCGCCCACCATTTTAGGTGGCTTTTGTATTAACTTTTTTAAATGGAGAGGATGTTTGAGATGAAACATTTAATATTTTTGAGTTTAGCTTTGCTTTTTTATGCCGATAATTTGTATGCTGAAACCTGCTATCTTTCTATAGAGGAAGTTTCTGTGACCTGCCGCAACGTCATAGATGCCGCAGGAAAAAACGAAAACGGCGAATATATCTGCGGCACAGATTGCACTTTTACGATTGACGGTTCAACGGTTAAGGTGAAAGCTCACAGCGAAAATGCCACGATTGACGAAGGAATCTTCTCTCCCTACTATTATAAAGATAAAAAATTTGTTACCTCATCCGGAGAGGAGGTTAATTTTAACAAAATTGAACTTGACGGTGACTTCAAACGCATCAGCGGCTATGCTTTTACATCCAATAACGAGGTAACGGTTACTTCCACCAGCGGTGTTTTGAATATTAATGATGCCGGACAAAAAATAGCCAGAGGCAATACTAAAATAGAGGCTGATGTGTATATTGCTTCCAATGGAGCTGCTGATGCGCAAACATTGCAACATGCAAAAATCAAAGGAGACTTGATTTTTGCCGACGGCGTGACTTCCATATTAGATTGGTTTATGGGTGATTCAACAATAGATGGTAATGTGGTTATTCCGGATTCGGTAAAAAATATCAATAAAGATAACTGGATTAGAATAGCTGATTCACTCGGCGCCGGAAATAAAATATACTGCAACGATTGCTATGATTTATTTTACGAATCATGTTACAAAGACCAAAGAGAAGGTTATTTATCTCCATGCCTTAATGCTTTAGACAGACTGAAAAACAACGGACAAATTGCCGCATATCCATACGGATGTAAAATGGTTCCTTTGGATAAAAAATGTATGGAATGTAAAAGTCCGGATTACAAATTGGACTATGGTTATTGCTACCGTATTCGCTACACTCTGCCGGAAGCGGATGAACTAACCTCAAACGACAACGAAAATATGATTGAGTGGATTTTTGAGTGAAAAAATATCCGCCGTCATCTTAAACCCCGAGCGGAAGAACCCCCTACCGTCATCTTGAACCCCGAGCGATAGCGAGTGGGTGTAAAGATCTCATGTTTCAGGAACGGAGTTTATTGTTACGCACTGCATAACAATACACACTTTCTTGCTTAAAAAGATCTTTACGGGGATTTCGCTTATCGCTCAACCCCTCAAGATGACAGCGAAAATATGAACGGAGTTTATTGTTATGCACTGCATAATAACACACCGTATCTTCCAATGCTTATTTAGATTCTCCTATTTGCTGTAATTGATAAAAATCATAGTAGGCTCCGTGTTTTTGTAATAATTCGTCATGCGAGCCTTCTTCCAAAATTTTTCCGTTATTCATCACTATAAGTCTGTCCATTTCTCTTAAGGTAGAAAGTCGGTGGGCAATAGCTATCACGGTTTTACCTTTCATCAATTTCTTTAGGGATTTTTGAATATACAACTCACTTTCGCTATCCAGTGCCGAAGTTGCTTCATCTAAAATTAAAATCGGGGCATTCTTCAAAATAGCACGAGCAATGGCAATACGTTGTCTTTCTCCGCCGGAAAGCATGACACCGCGCTCGCCGACTTTGCTTGCATATCCGTTCGGCAATTTATTGATGAACTCATCAGCATACGCTGCTTTTGCCGCTTTTATTACTTCGTCATCCGTCGCATTGGTGTTGCCGTAACGAATGTTTTCCATAATGGTGCGATTGAACAGAGTTGTATCTTGCGGAATTACGGCAATCTTGGCACGTAAGCTGTCTTGCCGAACTTTTTTGATGTTTTCGCCTCCGATAATTATTTGTCCGTTCTGCACATCATAATAGCGGACCAATAGTTTGATTAAGGTTGATTTGCCACTGCCGGAATGGCCTACAAGTCCGACTCTCTCACCATCTTTTACGGTTAAGTTGAAATTTTTGAAAACATTGTTTCCTTTGTTATATGTGAAGCTGATATTCTTGTATTCTATGGCTTTATTTTTCAGATTTAGGGAGTGTGCATTTGCGCAGTCCTGCACAACACAAGGTGAAAATATCAAGTTAAGCCCGTCGGTAATTTGTCCGTAAACTTGCGAAAATTCTCCGGCAAAAAATCCGATATTAATTATTTCGCGGTTTAATCCCTGCATTAAGGATACGCACATCACAATACCGGCTAAATCTATTCTTCCGAGATACCAATCATAAAAAATACAAATGCACGAAAGTAAATATACCGAGTAAAAAATTATGTTGCCCTGCCAATCATAAACAGAGCCCTTATGTCTTTCGTTTTGTTCAGCTTTAACGGCGGTTTTTAAAACTCTGTAAAATCTTCCTTTTTCATAAAAATAATTAGCAAAACTTTTGACTAACTCTGAATTTGTTACGGTATCGGTGAAAACTCCGTCTGTTTCCGAACTGAAACGAGCTCTTTTTTCGGAAAATGAGCCGACTTTTTTACGAATTAAAATATTCAAAAACAAAACAATTATGTGTAACACTAAAATTATCAGGCCCAGAATTATGTCGTTGATGCAAATTAGAAACATGGTTGTTGTGATACCGGTTATCGGACGAATTACGCCAAACACGATTTGACCGTATATTTCACGAATGCCGGAAACAACGTTTTTTGCTTTTGCCGTAATTTTTCCCGCCATTTCTTCATTGAAAAAAGTCAGTGAATGATGGTGAACGGCAATAAATATGTCTTTGTATACCAAACTGCTGAAATAAGGCACAAAGCTGCCGCTGAAATATCGCCAAGTTAAAGTTGACAGCGACGTCAGCAGCAAAAATGCACCAAGCAATGCAATGTAGAGAATAATACTTGTCAGAACATTCGGATTTTGAGAATACTCCGGCAATAATCCGATAATTTGAGACAAGGCATAAATTTCAGCACGATTTGATATGCTGCTGATGATTAATGCTGCCAAAATCAAGCCGGCAAGGGCTTTTGTTTTTTGTAAATATTTGACAATAAAAGCAAATGCTGTCATTTTATCTTACGGTTTTAGAGGTTATGATTTTTAGTCTGTTCTTTAAGTGTGTTAACTTATCGCTGACAGAACCCGTGTCACGTCCGGCTCTGATAAGTCTGGCATACAGACGCTCTATTTCCCTATCTAAATATGCGGTTTCAATTTCGTTATCTAAAACTTCACGGTCAAAATCAGTCCCTTTATCTATAATAAAACGAATGCGCTCCTGCACATTTTCCACGTTTGCATCATAGATATTTTTTTGTTTGATGTAATAAGGCAGTTCAGTCATTAATTTCCGTGAGTTGTAATACACATCCAAATTAGTGTCATCATCTCTGAAATATTCGGACTTCAATAATTTGAACGCAACCTCAAGTTCTTCTTCGTTGTCCACGACAATAAAAGGCATATTATCGGAAAAACCTTGGTTTGCAGCATACTTCATATACTCCAAAATATGGTAGAAAAAACCGTTGATATTATACAGGACAAAAGGTTTCATTTTCAGCATACCGTCTTGCATGGCTACGCAGTCAAAAGCCAGTTCGTCTAAGGTTCCGACACCGCCGGGAGCAAAAACAACAAAATCGGCATTGAGCAATAATTGTTTTCTTTCTTCCAAAGTTTTCGCCACGATAATGTCCATATTTTTAATCAAGTCATCATCATTGGAATAAAGAGACAAATATTTCTCCGTTGTGATTCCCTGAACCGGACTCTCATCATTGTCGGAACGCATTTCACTCCATTTATCCAATACGCCCCTTGCCACAGCTCCCATAATGCCGCTGTTGGAAAGACCGAAATCCAACTTAAAATTCATCTCTACGATTTTTTGCCCGAGTTTATAAGCTTCTCTTGTATAAATATCATCATTTCCGGGACGAGAACCTCCGGCAACAAACACACGTATTCCGCCGGCTTTACGATTTTCCTGACGAAAACTGGCAAGTGCTTTTTCACTAATATTATCGGCGGCACTTTCCATCTTTATAACTCCTCAATATCACCCTTTGACTGATTGGTGTAAAATTCTTCGGTGAACTCTTTCAGTGTATCATTTTTTATGGCATTTCGCAAGCCCTTCATCAGCCTTTCATAATAGCTGATATTATGCCATGTCAAAAGCATAACGCCTAAAATTTCGTTGCACTTGTGTAAATGGTGTAAGTATGCTCTTGAATAGTGTTGACAAAGCGGGCAATCACAATCTTCTTCCAACGGACGATAATCTTCACGATGACGGGCATTACGGATATTTATCGGACCGTATTTAGTGAAGGCTTGCGCCGTTCTGCCGGAACGTGTAGGCATAACGCAATCAAACATATCAACTCCGCGCAAAACAGCTCCGACAATATCATCCGGACGGCCTACACCCATTAAATAACGAGGTTTGTTTTCAGGCAGCATTTGCGGAGCATAGTCTAAAACTTCAAACATTTTTTCTTGTCCTTCTCCGATGGCCAGACCTCCGATTGCGTATCCGTCAAAACCGATTTGTTTCAATGCGTCTGCAGATTCTTCGCGCAAATCCCGAAAAACATTTCCTTGTTGAATACCGAAAATTCCATATCCATCTCTATCAACAAAAGCATCTTTGCTGCGTTTTGCCCAGCGCATTGACATCCGCATGGATTTTGCGCATGTTTCATAATCGGACGGATACGGAGTGCATTCATCCATACACATTGTGATGTTAGAATCCAGTTTATGCTGAATTTGAATGGAAATTTCCGGACTCAAAAAGAACTTTTTGCCGTCAACATGAGAGCTGAAAGTTACTCCGTCTTCGTTCATTTTGCGAAGTCCGCTTAAACTCATTACCTGAAAACCGCCGGAATCGGTTAATATCGGTTTATTCCAATTCATAAACTTGTGAAGTCCGCCCATTTTTTCCACTAAATCGGCACCCGGCCGAAGCATTAAGTGATAAGTGTTTCCGAGTAAAATTTCGGCACCGGTGGCAGCAACGCTTTCCGGCATCATGGCTTTGACCGTTCCGCATGTTCCGACCGGCATAAAAGCAGGTGTGTTGACTGTTCCGTGTTTGGTGATTAATCTGCCTAATCTGCTTTTGCCGATTTTTTTATCTATTACAAATTCCAAAGCCATGATCTTCTCCTTTTAAGGTTGATATATCTTAGATGACGGTTTTTTGCCGATACCTTTATCCAAAAATTTGCTTTTGATAAAGCCGGTGTCGCCGTTATCCACCATAATTTTGAACCACTCTTTGTTTACCGTATATCCGATAACGCGAACGGTTTGATTTTGTTTTGCCTTTTGCATAATATCATAACGCACATCCGGACCGTAATATATGTTTTCATCTTTGATTAAATGATAAAGCATGCTGTCGTCATGATAATTTACATCAGCTTTCATAATATGGGAATCGGCTTGATCGTCGGCAATAACGGTTCCGTCTTTGAACTTGATTTGATTGTAGTAACCTGTGTCAGTATTGTTAAAGTGCTTCAGGATACCGGTTCCGAATAGTGTTCCGACAACACATAACAAGGCAACCATTAATGCACACAAAGGCATAATATATTGACGATTTTGCAAGTCCTTTGCCGTCCATTTCGGCAGCAAAACGGTTTTTTGCGGATGAAAATTTAGGAGAGTGATAAAGTGCTTAAGCAACATATTTTCTCGGCTGCCGTTTGTTGTCATATTCAGAGCTTGGGTGGCATAAACCCATGCAAAATCGGTGCGTTTTTCCTGCTCATAAGCCAAAGCATTATGCAACAAAAGTTGGAAGTTGTCGGCATCATCAGCATAACAAGCTTGCAAATTAAATTTTAATGCCTTGATGTTTTTACCAAAGGCCTTAATTCCCCACCACCCGAACAACCAGTTGAATACGGAGGTTGACAACACCATATCTTTTGCTTCGCGGATATTGCAAATGTCTTTTGTTTCTTTTTCTTCCGTTGTAAATAACAAACCTTTAACCCGTCTTTGTTTTAAAACACGAAGAGCTGCATCATCTTTTCCGGCTTGATTTTTATATATTTTTAAATCCGAAAATTCGGGGAAGTTATGTTCATTATAGATTAATGAAAGCAAATCATATTTAAGGCGTTTTTTTTCGTCGCTCAAAATTTCGTATGCTACGGATATTTTTTGAAAAATCTCTAAAGATTTTGGATTTTCGTTGTGGTCAGGATGCCAATATTTTGCCTGTGCATAATATTGTTTTTTTATCAAGGCATCAGAGGCATCAATTCCAACCTCCAACACTTCGTAATATCCCATGGCATCATATTGTCGGCTCATATTTCTTTCCTTATTAAATTTTTTGCAAGTTCCATTACATCTTGAGCTGCCTCGGAATTAGGGTAGCGAGAAAGCAATAAAGAATGATTTCTGATTGCATCACGAACGCGGGAATCGCTTCGGACAATACCGAGCAGTTTCGGGGTTATTTTAATATATTGTTCACAAGCGTGTTTCAGGGTATGATACGTTTGTAAGCCTTCTTCTTTTGAATTGGCATAATTTACCACAATTTGCAAATTGCCGAAACGATTTTCACGGACTGCCGCTTGTAAAATTTTGTATGTTTCTACCAAATTTGCCGGTTCATTATTGCAAACCAAAACCAAATTTTTATAAGAAGGAAGAAAATTTTGTAATATTTTTTCCGAAGGCAAAACATCAACAATCACTTGGTTGTAAGATTTTGCCAAAATGGAAAAATCTTCACCGAGCAGTTGTAATCTTCCCAAGGAAATATTGTCAATCATTTCACATCCGGCACGTGCCGCAATAAATTCAAAACGGCGATTAACGGAACCGATGGCTTGATTTAGGCAACACTTGTTCAATATTGCATCATCCAGATAATATTCCCGTTGCAAGTTTAGTTGATAAGTTATATTGGAAACTCCGTTGTCGGCATCAAAAAGCAATACATTCTGTTTCAGCAGATTTAAGGCGTGCGCCAACGTGGAAGCAAGCCAAGTTTTTCCGCTTCCTTCTATTCCCGAAGTTACGGCGGTCACATTTTCCGCCCGATTTAAAAATAAGTTCTTATCTATATTTATCATCTTGTGCTTTTTAATATTATTTGTATATAATGTATAAGATTGTGATTTTTATGTAAACGGTTAAAACCTTTTTAACACAATTTATTTATCATAACTGTTAGTGCTGGAGATAATAAAATGAGAAAATTTGCGTGGAAATTGTTTGTTTTGTGCCTGCTGAGTGTTTCAGCGGCGCATGCGCAGCACATGGTTAGTAAAGAATCTCCGTTACGCGGTGAACTCTCGTATTTGGGACTTACGGATTACCCGCCTTTTTCTTATTATGAAAAAGATGAAATTCACAGTATTTTCTTAAAGCCTATGCGGAGCTTTTCGGAAAAATATCGCTTTGAATTGAAACAATATTCGGAAGAAAAAATTGAAAATATGGATTTTAAGCGTATTGTTCTGAAGGTCAGGAGCGGGGAGTGCAAAATTTTTCTCGGTGCTTATTCCGATACTAAAATGTTTAAAGGTCTGAACATTATTTATCCTGCCGTAGTATCAAATCCGTTGCATGTTATTTCGCTTCCGGCGGCAAAAGACAAAATTAAGTCAGCCGATGACTTGAAAAAATACAAGGGAATGGCTATTAAAACCGAATATTTCAGTGATTTTGTGATGCGAAAAATTCAGCCGCTTAATCTTGAATATGTTGAAAGTCCGTATGAGGCATACGAAAAATTGTTTACGGGAGAGGCTGATTATATTATCGGCAGTTTGTATTATAATAAAATTATGGCCAGTCGCTTGGGAATTGAACAGTATTTATCGTATTCAAAATTTCCGCTGTATAAAATTCCTGTATTTGTTGCCTTATCGCGACAAACACCGATGTTTACGCTATACAGCAATATGCTGAAAGAAGAAATGAGTAAACCGGAATTTGCCGATAATGTGAAAAAAGAAATTTTGCGTGTGGTGAGCAGTGAACTTGAAAAGAATCGCGGTGTAGTTCCTCCGGCGTTCGTTAAAAAAGCAGAAATTGCGGAAGAAGAACCCGTGGCAGATATTGGGCCTGATGATGAGCAGGAAGAGGATATCGGAGGACAAATTGTTCACGAAGAAATTAAGGGAAAAACAATAGAAGAAGTTTTGGAAGGTTTATAAGGAGTTTAAAATGGTTCTTTTAGTTCATAGCAATCTTTTACCGCAATGCCGCAAAATCAGAGTTTTGATGGCGGAAAAGAAAATGCTGTTTGTTTTAAAAGAGGAAAATCCTTGGGCCTTATCTAAAGATATTTTGAAAATCAATCCGGCAGGTGAGTTACCTATTTTTATATTTGACGGTAATATTTTAGCCGGAAATTATGCTATAACCGAGTTTTTGGAAGAAACATATTCGCAAAATAAATTGATTGTCGGAAATAATAAGGAACGGGCAGAAGTGCGTCGGCTTACCGATTGGTTTGACAATAAATTTAATCGTGAAGTATATCAATACATTGCCGGCGAAAAAATTTATAAGCGTTTTGTGCTGAAATTGCCGCCGGAATCCAGACGCATAAAAGCCGGAATTAATAATCTTCGTTTCCACATGGAATATATTGACTGGTTGACCGAACGCAGCAATTATTTGGCGGGAGCGGAATTTTCCATGGCAGATATCAGTGCCGCTGCCCAAATTTCCATAATTGATTATTTGGGGGATATTCCTTGGGAGGACTATAAAAATGCAAAGCTTTGGTATTCTAAAATAAAATCACGCCCGAGCTTTAAAGAAATTTTAAATGACCGGATAAAAGGGGTTTATCCGTCAAAACATTATACGGATTTGGATTTTTGATATGATGAAATATGTAAGTTTATTTGCCGTTTTGTTTTTAAGTTGCTGCTCATTTAATAAAGGGCAGGGGCAAATTATATATCACTGGGAACGAGAACGAACCGGAATTCCGAAGTTTTCTCGTGATCATTCCGAATGTTTGAAAAAAGCAGAAGGATGGCTTCATTGGCCAAATTTTGCCAGTTGGTTTTATACTGAGGAATATCGCTATAATATAGTGGTTGATTGGCATAAAGATAAAGGTATTTGGGCCAGTTATGTTCCTTATGCCGGAGCGGATCCGGTGTTGGTTAATTCTATTCGTGATTCTGCGGATTCTGATCCGAAGGAATACAGAATTTGTATGGAAGAAAAAGGATATTGGCACCGCAATTACAATATACCGACGGTTACCAACGTATTCGTTTATACTCCGCAAAAAGGGCCGGACAGAACTCCGCTTTCTTCTGTTTACGGAAGATAATTGCCGAATATACAAGAAAAATTTTATTAATTGACTATTTCTTTTCTATGTTATAAGTTCGTTATACCTAAAACCTATAATGAATTGTAATTATGAGTACTAATTTTTTTGATGACCTTCTCGGAAGCAGAGTTCGTTCCGGTGGTTCAAAGGCAGACAATGGTAATGTTGAGCTTTCTGCCGAGCAATCTCATGATGCTCTTGCTCAAGCCGCAGCCATTGACAGTTTGTTTATTCTCAAGGGCGATTCTCTCTAAAAGAATAGCCTGTAATGCTTAAAATCCGCTGAAGTTAAAGTCTTCCGCGGATTTTGTTTTTTTATTAACCTTCTTTTGTTAAATTATGTCTCGTAAAAAATTGCGGAGGATTGAATGTTTGAATTTCAAACGTATTTGTCAGATGTCAAAGCGAAAAAGTTGGCCATATATTTGCATGGGTATAATGATTCGGTGCAAAACTGCGCAGCTATTGCCGAATGTTTTGAAAAATATTTGCAAAATGCGGTTTTGGTTGTTCCGCAATCGCCGCAAAAGTGTGATAAAAACAAAAATAATATGCAGTGGTTCGGTATGCTTGACGTTGATGCTCAAAACAGGCGCAGAAACCCTGAAATATCTGCGGAAGAAATTTTTAATATATACGAAAATGCCGGCAAGTCTGTTTCTGATTGTGCTAAGCGGATTAATGAATTTATTTCTCAAATGCAAACAAAATTCGGAATTGATGATGCTCATACTTATTTGATAGGATTTTCGCAAGGGGCTATGCTGACCGTTTTTACGGCATTGAGCCGAAAAAAACAACTTGCCGGAGCTTTTTGCTTATCCGGTATGATTGCTGCTAAAAATGTTTTGGAAAAAGAGATTTGTGCTAAACCGAAAGTGTATTTGTTTCATGGTGAAGATGACTTAAAAGTTCAATATAAAACTCTTGATATAACAATCAGTTGGCTGCAAAATCACGGTATTTCGCCATATATCCGGCGCATAAAAAATCTTCCTCATAAAGTTACAGAGGAAGAAATTTTACAAGTTTGCCGGATAATCAATGCCGATTAAACAAGCCGAGAATTATCTATGGCAGCTTTGACGAATGATACAAATAACGGGTGTGGATCAAACGGTTTTGATTTTAATTCCGGATGGAATTGAACACCGATAAACCAAGGGTGATCCGGTCTTTCCACAATTTCGGGAAGCCCTCCGTCCGGAGATGTTCCGACAATACTCATTCCGGCTTTGTTCAGCATATTTTTGTATTTGATATTTACTTCATAGCGGTGGCGATGACGTTCTGATATTTTTTCGGCACCGTAAATTTCGGAAACCTTGGAGCCTTTTGCCAATACGCAATCATAAGCACCGAGGCGCATTGTTCCGCCTAAATCTCCGTCTTTATGGCGAATTTGCTTTGCTCCGTCTTTATCCCATTCCGTCATCAAGCCGATAACAGGTTCACAATTTTCATCTAACTCTGTTGTATTGGCATTTTTTATGCCGCATAAATTGCGCATTGTTTCAATAACCGCCATTTGCATACCAAAGCAAATACCTAAGAACGGAACATTGTTTTCCCGTGCGTATTTAACAGCATTAATCATTCCTTGTGTGCCTCTGAGACCAAATCCTCCGGGAACAAGGATACCGCTTACATTGTTTAATATTTCCGACGGGTCGGTTGTTTCCAACTGTTCGGAATCAACCCATTTGATTTTTACCTTATATCTGTTGGCGATTCCACCGTGAATTAATGCCTCGTGCAAAGATTTATAAGCTTCCAGCAGCATCATGTATTTGCCCACAACGGCAATACTTACCTCTCCTTCGGGGGATTTTAGAATGTTAACGATTTTTTCCCATTTACTCAAATCTGTCGGTTTGTCATAAGGCAAATTAAAATGCTTGCACACCTGTCGGTCCATACCTTCGGCCGAATAAGCAAGCGGAACCTGATAAATGCTGGCCGCATCCATTGCTGTTATGACATTTTCTTCTTTTATGTTGCAAAACAGGGCTAATTTACGTTTTTCATTTTCCGGAATCGGCATTTGCGTGCGGCACAAAATCATATCCGGTTGAATGCCGTATTCTTGCAATTTTTTTACCGAGTGTTGTGTCGGTTTGGTTTTCAATTCACCGGCTGTCGGAATAAACGGCAAAAGAGTAACGTGAACAAACATTGTGCGCTCACGTCCCAATTCATAGGCTACCTGACGAATTGTTTCTAAGTATGGTTGCCCCTCAATATCGCCGACAGTGCCGCCGATTTCACACAAAACAAAATCTTCATCCGTAATATCGGACAATATAAAATCTTTGATTTCGTTGGTAACGTGTGGAATTACCTGAATGGTTGAACCCAAATAATAACCGTGACGTTCTTTTTCAATTACGCGTTGATAAATTTTCCCTGTTGTTATGCTGTCGGTTTTTTTAGCCGGAACACCGGAAAATCTTTCATAGTGACCTAAATCCAAATCGGCTTCCGTTCCGTCGTCGGTGACAAAAACTTCACCGTGCTGACAAGGATTCATTGTGCCGGGATCTACATTTAAATACGGATCAAGCTTACGCAAGCGCACTTTATATCCTCTGGCCTGCAGAATAGATGCCAGGGAAGCAGAAGCTAATCCCTTGCCCAGAGAGGAAACAACTCCTCCGGTGATAAATATAAATTTTGATTTCGGATTTACTTTAATTTCAGACATTTTTTCTCTCATTATGTATTTTATTTCGGTGTTTTAAAAGTGACAAAGGCACTTTGCTGAAAAAGTGCCCTATGTCAGTCAAAATTTCATTTTGTTTTACTCTGCAACCGGAACTTCGGGCTCGGATGCCGGAGCTTGTTCCTGTGCCGGTTGAGCCGGTACATCTAAAATAGATGAGGAACGAACTTCCATGTGGCTGTAATAAATGGACAATGCCATAGACAAGCAAAAGAACAATGTTGCCAAAATAGCTGTGATACGAGTCAATATATTGCCTTTGCCTCTGGCACTGAGTAATCCGTTTACGCTGGTGCTTCCTCCAAGTCCGCTTAATGCGCCGCCGTTAGAGCGTTGCAATAAAATAACGGCAACCAAGAAAATAGCAACAATAAGCTGTAATACCAATAAAACTGTTCCCATAGTTTTTCCCTTTCTTATTTAGGCGCATTTTGCGCAATAGCAATAAAATCATCAGCTTTCAAACTGGCACCGCCGATTAAAGCCCCGTCAACATCAGGCAAAGCCAACAATTCTTTTGCATTTGAAGGCTTAACCGAGCCGCCGTATAAAATTCTCATCTTATCGGCAGTTGATTTTCCCAGCTTTTTGGCCAGTGCTTTACGAACAGCCGAGTGAACTTCCTGCACATCTGCAACGGTTGGTGTTTTACCGGTGCCGATTGCCCAAATAGGCTCATAAGCAATAACAGTGTTTTTAGCAGTGGCATCATCAGGAACCGAACCGAAAATTTCATTTTGACAAACTTGAATAGTTCTGCCGTTTTCACGTTCTTCCAATGTTTCACCGATACAAATAACCGTGTTTAATCCCGCCTTGTGAGCAGCAACCGCCTTTTGATTAATCAGTTCGTTTGATTCCTGATGATCAACACGGCGTTCGGAGTGACCGATTATTGTGTATTTGCATCCTAAATCAGTTAACATCAGCGGGCTTATATCGCCGGTGTGCGCTCCCTTTTCGGCAAAATGCACATCTTGAGCGCCTAAGGCGATTTTTGTTCCGCGCAAACATTTTTTGATTGTTGCCAACAGTGTAAACGGCGGACAAATCAAAAATTCACAATCAAACTTTTCTGCCTTTACTTTGGCGGCAATTTCTTTTGCCAACTGTGTGCCTTCCTGTGTCAGGCAATTCATTTTCCAGTTTCCGGCAATGAGTGTTTTACGAACCATATTTTAGAATCCTTTCTATTTAAATCTGTTCACTTCTAGCACAGCTAATTTATTTTTTCCACCATAAAAAACAGTTAGACACCGTTTTTATGCAATTTACATATTTTGTAAAATTCTGCGGGCTTTATCAATATCTTCATCTTGCTTGAGGCGGCTTTCTTTCACACATTTTCCTTGAATAATTTCGCTTTGACAATAATCGGGAGTAATTCCCTGACCGTTGATGGCTCTGTCCGACGGGGTGAAAAATTGTTCGGAGGTAAGAGCTAATCTCCCACCGTTACTCATTTGCGTTATGTTTTGAATTGTTCCTTTCCCGTAAGTGGTTGTGCCGACAATCTTTGCTCTGGATTGAGCTTGCAGGCCACCGGCTAAAACTTCGGCGGCGGAAGCGGTGTCTTTGTCTGTCAAAACAACAAGCGGGCCGTCAAACATAATTTCGGAATCTGATGTGTAGTAGTGTTTATTTGTGTTGTTTCTGCCGGCAGTATAAGCAATTATACCGTCAGTAAAAAATCCGGCGACTTTCAGTGCCTCATTGAGCATTCCGCCACTGTTACCGCGCAAATCTATAATAACATTGTCATAAGGCTTTTTCTCATTTAATGAAGCAGCAACGGCTTTTGCCGTTTGTTTGTTGAATACACGAATATTAATCAGCAGAGTGTTATCAATTTTGCGGCTACTGTATAGGGTATATATCAAATTTCCGTTATCTTCTTCTTCGTAATCATATTCGGAATAATAGCGGGAGTTTTTATCCAGATTTTCGCATATTTTTTTCATAAAGATGTCCGGTAATTCAAAATCTTTGGTGCTTACGGTTTCGGATATTTCCGCTGCACCGTCAAAAGTACGGGCAACGGTTTCAACCCATTGCGGAATACTGGATTTGTCTTGCGGAAGAGGAATAATTTTGGCGATTTTTTGGCGGTAATATATGTAAATTTTATCTGTTCCTTTGGAAACCACAATATCTTTATCTAAGTCGGAAAGTGCCTGTAAGCCGTCTGATACTATTTTTTCGTTTTCAACATCATACAAATATTGGTTGTTGACGGTAGTCAGCATTTCGTTAATTAAATGTGTGTCGGCAGAAGAATCTGCATAGCACAATTCGGTATTGAAAAATAGAATAAATGCAAAAATAAATTTTTTCATCTCAGTCCTCAAATTCTGTAATTAGTATTGTGTGATCGGAAGATTTTTCCCAAGAGCGAAAATCTCTGTCTATATTGCAACTTTGCAATTTGTCGGCCATACACGGAGAACAAAAAACGTAATCTATGCGCAGTCCTAAATCGTTGATAAATGAATTTTGTGTGTAGTCCCAGAAAGTGTATCCGGTTTTGCTCGGATACAGGGTGCGAAAACAATCGGTATACCCCATTGCGGTCAGTTGTTTCAGGCGATTGACGACCTCTTTGCAATATAGAGCTCCTCCCTTAAATAAATCTGGGTTATAAACATCATTATCGGTAAGCATTACATTAAAATCACCTGCTAACACAATGTTTTTATGCCATAAAAGCATATTTTCGGCGTGGTGCAAAAAATTGTCCATCCACTGTAGTTTATATGTGAAACGAGAAGTGTCCGTCGGGTTATTATACGGAGGATTTCCGTTCGGTAAGTATAATGAAGCCACGGAATATTTCCGGTGATTTTTAGTGAGCATAACTTCTAAATATCTGGCATTTTCATCACTGAAACAAGGAAGATTTTTACAGCTGATTTGCATCGGGTGACGGCTTAATACGGCAACACCGTTGTAACTTTTCTGCCCTAAAATTTCACAATTATATCCCGCCATTTGTAAATCAAAAAGCGGAAATCCGTCAAATTCTGTTTTTATTTCCTGCAACAGCATAACATCCGGATTGTTTTGTTGCAGCCATTTTAACAGATTCGGCAGTCTTGCATTGATGGAATTTATGTTTAAGGTGGCTATTTTCATATTTTTTCTCCGCTACCGATAATATAACAGTATTTAATGCAAAGAAAAGTTTTTTGTTAAGCTATTTTAAAACATTATGGGTATAAAATAACAATAAGTTAATTTGGATGATTTTTGGAGTCAAAAATGTATCAGGATTTTTTCAATAAAAATGACGATTATTTAAGTGAATTTAAGCAAAAAGTGGCAAACCAAAAAATTGCTACCGTAGAGGAAAGACGTGCTGAAATGGCTCGTTCGCGTAACAATTTTTTAGGGACATTTGCCGGTATTGCGCTTGCCGGTATTGTCGGTTGGTTTGTGTTGGCACCGCAATATTCCGATGAAAATAACGAAATAGTGATTATTCGCCGTCCGCAAACCGCCGTTAAAATTAAACCGGAGAATCCGGGCGGAATGGATATCCCGAATCAGGACAAAGATATATACAGTCTCGTGGAAAAGAAAAATGTTGATACAACGGTGGTTGAAAATTTGCTGCCGACTCCCGAAAAACCGAAATTACCCGATATTGTGCCGGAAGTTTCCGATATTGATGAAAACGCAAAAAATTTGGATGAAATAGTTGATGAGGTTTCTGACGAACAAGAGGCATCCGAATCCGAAATAAAAAAAGTTGCCGAAAATGAAAAAACAAATCAAACGGTTCCGGAAAAACCGAAAGATCTGTTGAATGCGGATAAACCGGCAAAAGCCGAAACACCGGAGAAAAAAGCCGAACCCGTAAAGTCCGAAGCAAAAACGGCGGCAGAAGTGAAAGAAGTTGCAAAGACAACCGGCGGAGCATGGCAAATTCAGCTGATGGCCTCTAAAAACAAGGATGCTGTTGAAAAGGCTTGGAATAATTTGTCGGCAAAGTATTCACAGCTTAAAGGGTATTCACACGAAATTCAAACTTCAGATTTGGGGGCGCAAGGAATTTTTTATCGTTTGCGTGCCGGTTCATTTGCTACCAAAGCAGAAGCGGCAGCGGCATGTTCCGCATTGAAAGCTAAAGGGCTGAACGATTGCATTGCTAAAGAGCGCTAAGGTGACGAGATGAAACAACCTGTCCTTCCGGCTTTTTTATCTGTGCAGGGAAAACGCTTAACAGATGATGAAAAGCAGCTGTTTGCAAAATATAATCCGCTCGGAGTATGCCTGTTTGCCTACAGATGCGAAAATGTTGAATCTCGCTCGCAGTTGCTTTCTTTGACGAATGAAATTAAAAACGTTATCGGGCGAGATGATGTGCTGATAGCTATTGATCAGGAGGGCGGACGAGTGCGTCGTTTGTGCAGTGATGAATTTGCACCGCTTACCGCTCAAAGCGAGCTTAAAACGGCTGAACAGGCAAAAAATCATGCTTATTTGTGTTCGGCAGATTTAAAAGCGGTGGGGATAAATGTTAATTTTGCTCCGGTTTTGGATGTGGAATATCCGACTACATCAGATGCTTTGCGCGGAAGATGTTTATCCGATAATGAAAACAATGTTGCGTGTTTGGGGCGGGTTATGGTTGATGAATATATCAAATGCGGAATTTGTCCTTGCGTTAAACACTTGCCCGGACACGGAAGAGGAGAGGCTGATCCGCATTTGGAATTGCCGGTAGTTAATTCCGGTTTGAAAGAACTGCAAAAAGATTTTTATCCTTTCAAACAACTGGCAGATTCCCCGATGGGGATGGTTGCTCATTTGGTTATTTCGGCGGTGGATAGTCAAAAGCCGGCAACCGAGTCAAAAAAAGTCATTAATGATATAATTCGCAAAGAAATAGGATTTAGCGGACTTTTGGTTTCGGATGCCATTATGATGAATGCTTTGAAGGGAAGTATTGCCGAACGCGCCGTTAATGTTTTTGAGGCCGGTTGTGAAATAGTGTGCTTGGGAAATGCCGATTTTAAGGCAAACTATGATTTATGCCATACCGGTTTGAAAATGAGTGATGCGGCGATTGAGAGAATGGAAAAGGTAAAAAAAATTATTTCGGTTGCTGAAAATTTTTCAAAATATGAATATGTAAAAAATAAATATTGTGAAAATCAGAAAAATATTGTAGCGTATAGCCATGAGTATGATGCTACGGAAGTATTAAACAGAATAGATAAGGAGAAATCGGTATGATGGGTGGTTTTTTTGAATGGTTCTTAATTGTTTTGGGTATTGCCGCGGTTTTCAATGCCGAAAAGCTGCCGGCACTTCGTGTTTTGTTAGAAGAAAAACTGAAAGACAGTCTGGATGCGGCTAAAACAGGTGCGCAAACGGCAAAAGCCAAAATGGAAGAAGTTAAAAAAGACATTGATGCCAAAAAAAATGCTCCGGCAAAAACTGCCGAGCCGGAAGAAAATACTCCGGAAGAAACGGAGGAAGCACTGAAGTTTATGAGTAATTTTATCAATGAAGAAGAAAACAAGAAAAATTGATTGATTTGAAAAAAATGAAAAATATCGGTTGCAACAAAGTTAACCGATATTTTTTTTAATTCGGCTGATATTTGTAACAAATGTATATAACCGGATAAAAAGCTTGCAAAAAAAAAGAAATAGCCTATATTTTAGCCAGATTAATTTAGATTTAAGGAGAAAAAAATGGCATTGGTTTCTATGCGTCAAATTCTTGACCACGCTGCCGAAAACAATTATGGTGTTCCGGCTTTCAATATTAACAATATGGAGCAAATTATTGCGGTTTTACAGGCTGCACGTAAAGTAAACGCTCCGGTGATTATTCAAACTTCTACCGGCGCACGTAAATATGCCGGTGATGCAATGATAAGAAATATGATTTATGCCGGAGCAGAAATGTTTCCGGAATTACCGATTTGTTTGCATCAAGACCACGGTTCTTCGGTTAACATTTGTCAATCTGCCATTGTTAACGGCTGGACCTCAGTTATGATGGACGGTTCGTTGGAAGCAGACGGAAAAACGCCGGCATCTTTTGAATATAACGTAAATGTAACAAAGGAAGTTGTTGCCAGAGCTCACGCTGTCGGTGCTTCGGTTGAAGGCGAATTGGGTGTTATCGGTTCTCTGGAAACCGGCAAGGCAGATAAAGAGGACGGAATCGGTGCTGAAGGTAAGTTGGACAGAAAACGTTTAGTAACAGATCCGGACGAAGCTGCGGAATTTGTGGCTTTAACTCATTTGGATGCTTTAGCGGTGGCTGTGGGAACTTCGCATGGCGCATATAAATTTACCCGTAAACCGGATGGTGAAATTTTGGCGATTGACGTTATTGAAAAAATTCATGCAAAGTTGCCGAATACTCACTTGGTTATGCACGGTTCTTCTTCGGTTCCGCAAGAATTGCAGGATTTGATAAATGCTTACGGCGGTCAAATTCCGCAGACTTACGGTGTTCCGATGGAAGAAATTGTTCGCGGTATTAAGTCCGGAGTGCGTAAGGTTAATGTTGATACTGATTCTCGTATGGCAATTACCGGTGCGATTCGCCGTTTGTTTGCCGAAAAGCCGAATGAATTTGATCCGCGTAAATATTTGAAACCGGCTATTGAAGAAATGCAAAAAGTTTGCGAAGAAAGATATATTGCTTTCGGAGCTGCCGGCTTTGGTGATAAAATTAAGGCAATTCGCTTATGTGATATGGCTGCGCGTTATGCAGACGGTTCGCTTTAATTTGTCGTGATGTGTTCAATGAGCCGCCTTCGGGCGGCTTTGAATATTAGAAAAAAAGTGTTGAAATTATCTGTTAAAAGCTTAATATAACAAACGAAGTTTTGTATTAATAAGGATATGTAAGCCATGAATTTTACTAAAGTTTTGTTGTTATCTGCCTTGATTTTAGTGTCTACCGATACTGTTTCTTTTGCCGGTGAAAATGCTCCGGAAATGGTTGTTCCTAAAAATCATGCGGAACAAAGAGCCGAAAAACCTCGGGGTTTTAATATGGACGATTTGGATTTAAGAGAAGATCAAATTGCGATGATTCGTGATATTCGCAGAGAAAGCAAAATGCGCGCCGATATGCTCAGAATGCAAATGGAAGACCTGAAACGGGAATATGATGACAGAGTTATGGCATTATTGGATGACGAACAACGCACTAAATATGTTGAGATGAAAATGAGAGCCGAACGCAAGCATGGCGGAAGAAAGTTGCCGAGTGCAATGTAACAGAGCTTTTCGGATGGGAGTATAAAATATGAAGAACAAACTGTTTGTCTGTGTAGGTGCTTTATTGTTTTTTTCCGCATTGCCGGTAAAGAGCAGTGATGATTTGGATTTCGGACTGGGAGATTCTTCTGCTCCTGAGGTTATTATTCCTGCCCAAGATGTGAAACCTGATAATAAAAAAGCCAAACCGGAGTTAGACATGGCAGAGATTCCTCATGCCGTTGAGGAAATGATGGCTCCGAGTAATGATGCCATAAGTTATTTTGCACAGGCATTGCGTTTAGACATCAGCCAAATGGCTGAAGCAAAAAAAATCAGTGATGAAGGGCAAAAAATGCGAGATTCTTTGCTGCATAGTATTTTTACGATAAAAAAACAAGCTGCGGAATATGAAAAAAATGAATTGGAAAAGTTTAGACAGGTTTTGAGACCTGAACAAAATGCTCAATTTGAGAAGTTGTTGGCGGAATACAATAAACGTCGTGTGGAAATGGGTGTTTTACCGGTTAATGTTGTAGCTTATTATCATGATAATATGGAAAAGGTTGATGCGGCACTGCACGACAGACTTAAAGAGTATCAAGATAAAAAATCCCAACAAGCTGCACAACCAAGTCTGGATAATGTGAAATCTCCGGAGGCAGATGCAAAGATGGTTGATGATTTTGACTTAAATGCAGATATTTTCGGATTTGATGATGATTTTTTGGTTGAGGAATAGGGCAGCAAAAATTTAAAAAAGTCAAAAAAAATAAAAAAAGTGTTGCATTTAAAAATATAAAGTATTAAAAGTAACACTTGTCTGACGGAGTGTAGTTCAGCCTGGTAGAACGCTACGTTCGGGACGTAGAAGTCGCTGATTCGAATTCAGTCACTCCGACCAAATACAAACAGACCACCTGAAAGGGTGGTCTGGTTGTATTTAGGCGACAAAGTCGCAAGAATTTGAATCAGCGAAGGGCTGATTTGACAAGGAGGCTCAGGCGAGACGGGAGTATCGCCGAGAAAGAGCCGACGCAGCGGCGAAGTGAAACGAAGCCAATTCAAGAACGAAGACCAAATACAAAAATACCACCTGAAATGGTGGTCTGTTTGTATTATTAATATTTTTTTTGATTTTTCCTGTCTATATCGGGCGCACTCTCTTTTTTCTGTCATTATCGGGATTGCGAAGCAATAACCGATAATCTCAGCAAATTAATATTCCACTGTCATCTTGAGGGGTTGAGCGATTAGCGAAATCCCCGTAAAGATCTTTTTTAAGCAGAAAAGTGTTTGTTGTTATGCAGTGCATAACAATACGTGCCTTGTTCAAGGAGATTGCGACGGTCGTTTCACTCCCTCGCAATGACACTCCATACCTTATGGTCGTTTCACTCCCTCGCAATGACGTTTCCTACCTTACGGTCATTCCGAGGAGCGTAGCGACGTGGGAATCCCTCAAGATG
>JAFUTN010000026.1 GCA_017484225.1 Alphaproteobacteria bacterium | reverse complement strand
GTCATCTTGAGGGGTTGAGCGATTAGCGAAATCCCCGTTCGGGGTTCAAGGAGATTGCGACGGTCGTTTCACTCCCTCGCAATGACGTTTCCTACCTTACGGTCATTCCGAGGAGCGTAGCGACGTGGGAATCCCCGTAAAGATCTTTTTTCAGCAAGAAAGTGTGTGTTATTATGCAGTGCGTAACAATAAATTCCGTTCCTGAAACAGGAGATCTTTGTTCAAGGAGATTGCGACGGTCGTTTCACTCCCTCGCAATGACGTTTCCTACCTTACGGTCATTCCGAGGAGCGTAGCGACGTGGGAATCTCCCTCAACACGTAACTCTTACGGTCATTCCGAGGAGCGTAGCGACGTGGGAATCCCTCAAGATGACTGTGGATATTTTTCACTCAAAAATCCATTCAATCATATTTTCATTGTCGTTGCTTGTCGCTTCGTCTGCTTCCGGCAGGGTGTAACGAATACGGCTACAATATCCGTCCAAATCGGCACACACCGGACAGCAGACACGCTTAGACACATCCGGCTCACGCACACATCCTATACCGTTCCAATAAAAGTTTGTAGAATTGCAATATTTTTCGTCTGCTACCGTCATGCCTTTTGCTAAATCAAGCGGTATGTATTTAATAGTTCCGTCATCATCATCATAATATATATATCCGGATAAAACTTGTGCGCACTTACTTTTGTCTCCTTTGCAAATAACTTCAAGATTTTGCAGCTGCTCATTATTTGCGCCAAATACCGAATTTCCTATAATAGTAACAGAATCAGGAATAACCAACTTGGTTAAATTGGTCGGCCTAGTAGTATTATCGTTTGAAAATGCTCTCACATCTATAGTCTCTAAAGAATCCGGTAAAATGATAGTTTGTGCATTGGTTTGTGAAAACGCATAACCACCAATTTTTTTCACCGAATCATCCATTTTTATGTCGGTTACACCTGATAAGCCTAAAAAACAATCATTTCCGACATTACTCACACCTGAAATATCTATCTTTGTAATTTGTGAAGCATACTGCATCCATGGCCGCGGATTATCCGATGAATCGTACACGCCATACACACCATTCACAGTTTTATAACCATAATTAATCATTGTTCCAATCGTTCCATTTGCGTTTCCGGTAATTTTCAAGGTGTCTCCGTCAATCTCCCAATTACAATTTGTGCCGCAAGTTCCGCTCGGATTTTCAGCTGCCGTTGCTAAATTTGCACACATTAACAAAGCTAAACTCAAAAATCTTAAATGTTTCATATCAAACATCCTTTCATTAAATCAAAAAAGTTAATAAAAAATCCCGCTTCAAAAAGACGGGCGGATGTTGACAAACCGTGTAATGATTCAAAAACGGCTCGGCGTTTTCGTGCTACAAGCCTTATTGCACCGACATCCGCTCCAAGATATTGGACGAAATATCGGTAAAAACCTACTAATCGCAATAAATGCGAGAACCATTACAAAGGGTTGTCACGCCCTGAAATGCGCTTATTTCACATTTCTCTATGATGATATAACAACATATTTTAATTGTAAAGATAGATTTTTCGTTCCGTCGGCATGAGCACAAAAAAAAAGAGATATGCAATTCCTTACATATCTCCATCTAAACTTTCCGGAATTTATTTCATTCATCTTCGGCCAAATCGGTATTGATTAACAAATACTCCGGTGTTTTGCGTCCGAAAACATGGTATTGTTTTACCAACCGCATGGCTTCACTGTCATATTTATTATCAGCCGACGACTCACTCTTCACATTTTTTTCGGAATGTTTTTTGCTTTCCGATTTTTTGGCTTTTTGTTCAGATAAAGTATTATCTGCAGTCGCAACATTTTCAGAATTTACGGCTTCCAGCTCTTTGTTCTTATCAACTTTGATTTCGGCCGGAGTTTGCAAAATTTTATCCAAAATATCCTGAGTTTCTTTAGAACGGCGATTTGTGAAAATAATATTTTGTTTTTCTGCCGGCAATTTTTCTAAAATTTTTTCCAACTTTGCCAGTTGGTGAAATTTTTTTATCAGGTTAATGTCGTCAACAACTAAAATATCCGTCGCCGAAACATCTACCTTACCCTCATTAATCAGGTCCGACAACAAATCAGGCGAAGCAATAATAACATTTGCTTCCGTATCTACATTTTCCTCATCATCCGTAACAGCTGTTTCACTGAATTCATGATACTTATTGAACACGGCAAAACGGTCAGACACCGTAACAGACTGCTTTGCTCCGGATGTAATGATTAAAATATTTTTAGCCTTTTTCTGCGCCATAATATCAATCAGAGGGAACACATAAGAACAGGTTTTTCCGCATCCGCCGGGAGCTATTGTGAAAACGTCCTTGCCTTCCAAAATAGATGGGATAACGTCACACTGCACTGTTGTAGGTTCACCAATCCCCACTTCTTTAATTGCTTTAATTGTTTTTTCGCTTAAGCCTAAATCTTCAAATTTCATTTTTTCCTCACATTTTTATTACACTTCCGGAACGGAAACTTTTGTTTGTTTTTCCGGCGGAACCGGCGTTTGTTCTGCCCGATTAATTTCCTTACCGGACAAAATATCCTTAATTTCATCACCGGTCAGTGTTTCATACTCCATCAGAGCTTGCGCCAAAGTTTCCAAATCTTTATCATATTTTTTCAAAATACGTTCGGCCTCATCATGAGCTTCCGTAACCAATCTCTTGATTTCGGCATCAACCAAACGCGCCGTATCTTCGCTCATATTTTTATTTTGCGTAACGGCTCGTCCCAAAAATACTTCACTTGAATTTTCGGCATACAAAACAGGGCCGAGCAAATCGCTCATTCCCCACTCCGTCACCATTGAGCGAGCTAAATTTGTTGCGGCGGCTATATCCGACGAAGCTCCGGATGTTACTTTATCATATCCGAATTTTAGTTCTTCACTGACACGGCCACCCATACAAATAACAAGGCGAGAAAGCATTTTGGCTCTGGTATATGAATATTGGTCTTTCTCAGGCAACTGTTGAACCATACCTAATGCCCGTCCGCGCGGAATAATCGTAGCCTTGTGAATCGGGTCCGTTTCCGCAACATGCAACGAGCAAATTGCGTGTCCGGCTTCATGATATGCCGTCAATTTCTTTTCTTGTTCGTCCATTGCCATAGATTTGCGTTCATTACCCATCAAAACCTTATCTTTGGCATTATCAAAATCTTCGGCCGTAACTTTTCTTTTATTACGACGCGCCGCCAACAAAGCTGCTTCATTCACCAAATTTGCCAAATCAGCTCCGGAAAATCCCGGTGTTCCTCTGGCAACAACAGACAAATCAACATCTTTCGCTAACGGAACCTTACGAACATGAACTTTTAAGATTGCCTCCCTGCCCTTGACATCCGGATTGCTCACGGTCACCTGACGGTCAAAACGCCCCGGACGCAACAATGCCGGATCCAACACATCAGGACGATTGGTGGCTGCAATTAAAATTACATTTTCATTAGCATCAAAGCCATCCATTTCAACCAAAAGCTGATTAAGAGTTTGCTCCCTTTCATCATTGCCTCCGCCGAGACCGGCACCGCGGTGACGACCTACGGCATCTATTTCATCAATAAACAGCAAACACGGAGCATTTTTTTTGGCTTGAGCAAACATATCACGCACACGCGAAGCACCCACACCGACAAACATTTCCACAAAATCCGAACCGGAAATGGAAAAAAACGGAACATTTGCTTCACCGGCAACCGCTTTCGCCAGCAATGTTTTACCTGTTCCCGGAGGGCCGACCATCAATACACCCTTTGGAATTTTTCCGCCTAAACGCTGGAATTTTTGCGGATCTTTCAGAAAATCAATTATTTCTTCTAATTCCTGTTTAGACTCATCTGCACCGGCAACATCTGCAAATGTCACTTTTTTTGTATTTTCAATCAATCTGGCACGCGATTTACCGAAACTCATTGCTTTGTTATTGCCGGAGCTGGCCTGTCGTAAAAAGAAAATCCAAATACCGATTAACACAATCATCGGCAACCACGACAAAAGAACGGCCATAAACGAATTTTCGGAATTTGCCTCCGGACGCGCATCAACCTTTACATTTTTAGCCAATAACGTATCTACCATACTCGGACTTTGAGGAGCATAGGTAGCAAATTTTCTGCCGTCCTTAGTTTCTCCAACAATCTCCGAACCGGAAATTGATACACTGGCTACCCGATTATTCTCAACCTCATTCATAAACTCGGAAAAAGCCAATCCTTGAAATTCTTTAGAAAATCGGCTTTCTTCCATCATAGACATGATGACGGACAAAACAATAAAGGCAACCAGCCAAATAATGATATTCTTACCAAATTTCATAATCTTACACCTTTTAATTAAACCATTTATTATATAGTTTTTCTAAAGACAAACGTCAACACGCAATGTTTGCTTAATCATTGTTCTTCGCCAAACAGCGAATCCACCAAGAGAGTAATTGCGGATAATGCTTTTTCAGCCTCATTGCCGATTGTTTTAACATAAATTGTGCTTCCTTTAGAGGCACTGAGCATCATCAGTCCGAGAATAGAATCTCCGCTGACAACTTGTCCGCCTTTTTCAACCGTGACTTCCGCATCAAACTGCTCTGCACACTTGACAAATGCCGCAGCGGCGCGAGCATGAAGCCCTTTTTGGTTTTTTATCAGCAATTCGGTCTGACACTCACTCATTTTGAGGTTCCGTTCAATAGCTGAGAAGCAACATTTATGTATTTTTTACCGGCATCTTGCGCACTTTCCACACACTCTGCCAAAGTTTCCGTTTGACGCACTGTTGCCAATTTAATCAACATCGGTAAATTAACACCGGCAATAACATCAAAATTGCCGTGTCCGATAACAGACATTGCTAAGTTTGAAGGAGTTCCGCCAAACATATCCGTGCAAAGCAGCACACCTTTTCCGCTGTCAACGGCTTTTGCTTTATTCAAGATTTCCATCCGACGCTTATCCATGTCATCATCCGGACCAATGCAAACACATTCAACGTTTTCCTGCTTTCCGACAACATGCTCCATTGCCGCCAAAAATTCCGAAGCCAAATTGCCGTGCGTAACAAAAACCAAACCTATCATTTTGCAATACCGCCCGTCCAAATTTTAACGGCACCGAAGTTTTTCAAAACTTCATCTTTGCTCTTTGCTTTGAAGAGTTCGTCTGCTCTGGTTCTGCGACCGATCATTTCAATTTCTTCCACATTTTCAACCGGTGTGGCATACACACGTTCAACAATTTCGCCTTTCAATTCCACAATCATGACAAACTCCGATTCAGCCAAAACATTGCGAGTTTCTGCCTCAATGTTATCTAAAATGATTGAACGTCTTTCATCACGCTTAAGCAAAGCCGTTTTTTTGCCGTCAAATTCCAAAATCGGATTTTCCGGTTTACCGTCACGAGCATCAATAAAAACAGCCAGTTCACCGTATTTATTTTCAATTATCTCAAAAAAATTCTGACTTTCCATCAGTGTGTAATATTGGTTTTCCATTATTTTTCCCCAACAAAAAACAAAATACTTCGTTTAATCTAAAATATTTTTTTGCAAATGTAAATTGCAACTTTGTGTTTATTAACGCACTTTATCACTTTTGCGTAAAGATTCCTTCAGTAATTCTTTCATTTTTTTAGAATATGACTTATCTTTGTTTTCGCCTTTTTCCTTGCTTAAAGTTCCTTTTGATTTAATTTCTTCCAACCGTGCCGTTTGTCCCGATTTTTCCAAAATCAGCTCTGCCGTAGCATTTTTTGAAGTTGTTCTTTTGGCAATTTTTGATACATCATCAAAATCAAGATTTTTGGTTTTGCGATTTTCCGTCACCTCGTTAATTTTTTGCACACCTTTCACTATTTCCTTAGGCTTGTTGTTGCCTATATCTCCCTTGATATCCATTTTATTTGAAACATTTTCGGCAAAAGCGGTCTGTTTCAAACGTTTCGGATTATAAACGGCTTCCTGCATCTTTTCGGTAAATTCCGCAGAAGACAGCGGCGTAAGACCTGCCTCTTTGGAAAACTTATCTGCAGTCAATATGGCATTCATTTTTCCGGCATTTTGCTCATGACGGCTGATTTCAATATTGGTATTTTGATCCAAATACCTTCTTTCGGAAGGTTCCAATGCCGAAAGCAAAGAAGTATCGCCGTTAGATGCATCACTCTTATTGGTTTGCAGTTCATTAAGAGAACGGACAACATCTTCGTCAATACCATACTCATCTTCTTCATCATACGGATTACGAACTTTTGCCTTTTTTTTGCTTTTTGTTCCTTTAGACGGATCATTTGCCTTAAATTTACCTTTTTCGGCCTGATACTGATTAGCTTCAATCGCATCTATACGCAAGGAAAGCCTTTCTTCCGTATCAAAACTTTTTTTATTTTTATTTGGCGTTGCCGAACTTTGTTCTTCGTCTTTTTCTTCGGTATCATCAAGCATAAAATATTCTCCTTTGGCCGGTATGATATTATTTTTGCCGAAAAATACAAGTCTTATTTTTTAGTATACGTTATCATTATTGAGCCGTCATAAAACACTGCCGGAGAAACGTTTAATTCCGTCTTATCATCACGAGAAAGCGTAAACTTTTGTCCGCTCAATATTCCGGAAAGCATTGTATCCTTAAATACTTTCCAGTCATCAACATTGGAAAAAAACAGCTTTTGCATAGAGATAATATCTTCCAATTTAGGTTCGTCCTGCATTTTTTCATCATTAAGCCCCCACAGACGCAAATAAGAACGATTATAAAATTTTAAGCGTTGATTTGCACCGAAAATAACCACAGAATCGCTTAAATTATCCAACACATCTTGCTGCACTGACGTCAATTCATCCAAACGCCGCATGGTTGCCAAACGGTCCGAAATATCTTCAAATGCAAATATAACACCGTTCGGATGCGGCGAACGCCAACGACGAACAGTGCGTCCGTCCGGCAAATGCAACAGGTCTTCTTTAGCATTAATTAATCCGTTAAATACGGATATTTCATCTTCACGATATGCTTTGAAATCAGGAACCGGAGCCAAAAGTTTATGTTCGCGCACATGTTCCAAAAATTGAGGATATGTCGGAGTATTTTCCAAAAATTCGTTTTCCAAACCCCACATATTTTTAAATGAACCGTTATAGAAATAGAGTTTCATTTTTTTATCAAAAATAGCAAAAGCCGTGCCTAACGCCCCCAAAATTTCCAAGTGGTTATTTTGATTAATTTTGAAATTCAGCTTAATGTTCTCAAGTTCGGTATTATCGCACAAATATCCCACAGTGCCGATTTTATCAAGCGAATCATCAACAAAATACGGATTTTCATACATAACATAGTTACCCAATTTTCCGGCATGAACCATATTAAAATTTTTGTGCTGAATACGCTGGCTTTTTTGTGCTGCGGCAGCTAATTTTACGGCAACATTTTCACCTTTATTGTTACGCAATTCCATCCCCTTTTCCAACACTTCGGATTTTCCGGAGGCACCTGCGTATTCGGCATATTTTTTATTGATATACACAAGTTTCAGCTTATCATCACGAATCCAAAGCGGATAATCAAATCCGTCCGCCATATCTTCCAAACGACGAAGTTCTGATTTAACCTGTTCTTTTTCCGTTTCCAGCGAACTTATTTTTGCCGTTTCTTCACTGATTTCGCGAAACCATACAACATCACAATAAAGATTGTTATCCGCACCGTTAATGCGGTTGCCGTATACGCAAAATGACTTGTTTTCTTTTTTCAGAGCCATCACATCTTGAAAACAAACACCGTCCTGCTGCAATCTGGCAATATATTTTCTGAGCATCTTGGCGTCATCCTTATAAAACATATCGCAAATTTCGGAAAATGAGGAAAGTGTGCCGTTTTTCAAATCCAACATAACCGAAAGCCGTCTGGAACACCTTTCCTTAATTCCCTTTTGAGGGTCTTTAATCTTATTATCCGGATATACAAAACAAAAATATCCGTCTTTTGCCGCAAACAACACTTCATTGCAGCGCTCGCGATCTCGTTTTATGAAATATATCTTTCGGCGATACTTATATACCTTTGTTTGCATATATATAATTACGGCAAACAGCACAAGTTCAAGAACCATTGAGGCAATAATCACATTTTTTAACAGCTCATCATTCATTTTTTGTTATCTTCCGAATAAAAAATATTTGTTCTTTTTGCGATTGTATATTATATAGGGGTTAATAGGCAATTTATTTTTTTGAAAGAAGTTGATAAAATGTATACACTGGCTTTTGACACAACTGCGGAATGCTGCTCCGTGTGCCTGATGAAAGATAATCATTTGCTTGGCGGATACCGGAAAGATATGGATTTCGGGCAGGCCGAAATTTTGTTGCCGCAAATATCTGCGGTATTGAAGCAAAATTCTTTATCGGTAAAAGACTTGGATTTGTTGGCTGTATGTGTCGGTCCGGGTTCATTTACCGGCGTGCGAGCCTCAATAGCCTGCGCCAGAGCTTTTGCTTTGGCTGCGCCAAAGCTGAATGTTACCGGTGTCAACTCTTTTGAGGCCTACCTGCATTCTTTGGACGACTCCGAACTTTCCGAAATAAATGCCGTTATTATAGAAACCAAAAGAAATGATTTTTACTTCCAGTCATTTAACGGTAAAAGAGAAAAGTTATGCGAACCGCAAGCCATGGAATACGGTGACATTATTGATTTGTTGAAAGGTCATGTTGTAACACTTATCGGCGACGGAGTTGAAAGGTTTTTAGATAAACCGAGCGGGCTTACCATACATACCGTTCGTTTGGATAAATCATTGTCAGTGCAGGATTTGGCCGAGTGTGCAAGACAAAAATTTGCCGCCCAAAAACTGAATTATCCGAAGCCGTTATATTTGCGGGCTCCCGATGTTTGTGTAAAATCTTAAAATTTATATGGATATATTTTTTTAAAAGTGTATCTATGATGTAAACTGTTTTAATTTTGTATGAGGTGAATAAAGTGACTAGATCTGAATTAGTAGAAAGAATTGCTGCAAAAGTTCCGAATTTAACAATCAAAGATATTGACAGAATCGTTGATGTTATTTTCAACAGACTTGTTTCTGCTTTAGCTGACGGCGATCGTGTTGAGTTGCGAGGTTTCGGTGCTTTTTCCGTAAGAGAAAGACAGCCGAGAATCGCCATAAATCCGAAAAATAAAAATAAAGTTTCCGTTCCGGCTAAAAAAATTGTTCATTTCAAAACCGGCAAGGAGTTGCATAATCGCCTGAATCAGGAATAAAACCGAATCAAAAAAAGGAGATAAAGATGCTGTTTTTACGTTATCTTATTGAAATACCTCTTATATTTGTTGCGATTTGGAGCATTACCAATGTGACAACATCAAAAGATGACCTGATATTTGCACTTTGGCCGTTTCAAGCCGAAGCGTGCGTAAATGTGCGTTTGGCGTTGTGTTTTTTTGTGATTTTCGGTTACATCTGGGCAAAGATAAATTCTTGGTTTAATTATGCTCCGGTGCGTCATGAACTCAGAGTTCAGCGAAAGGCCAATAAAAATCTGAATAAGGAACAAGAAAAACTTAATCAAACAGTAAACGGACTGCAAAAAAATATTGCCGGATTGCAGGAAAAAGCTAAATTGCAGGAAGAAAAATATAAGGCAGACTGTCCGAAAAAGAGTTTTATACAAAAATTTTTCGGTCTGTTTAAAGTAAAACAGTCATCTGTGAATACGGAAAAGGATAAAAAATAATGAACTGGCTTACGGAAATTGTGCGTCCTAAAATAAAAAAGACAACACCGAAAGAAGTTGCCGATAACCTGTGGATACGTTGCCCGAAATGCAACCAAATGCTTTTCTCTAAAGAGTTAAAAGCCTCTCACTATGTATGCACGGCCTGCGGGCATAACCTTCAGCTTTACGTGGATAATCGTTTCAAAATGCTGTTTGACAACGAAAAATACACGTTGGTGAATTTGCCGATTGTGCATGATGATCCGCTAAAATTCAAGGATATGCAAAAATATACCGACAGGCTGAAAAACAATCGTAAAAAAACGGAGCGGAATGATGCCATATCGGTTGCCCGCGGAAAAATCGGCGGAATAGATACTGTAATTGCCGCATTGGATTTTTCTTTCATGGGCGGCTCCATGGGAATGGCTGTCGGCGAAGGAATCGTTAAAGGTGCCGAGTTAGCTTTAAAAAATAAAGAACCTTTCATTACAATAGCCGCTTCCGGAGGGGCCAGAATGCAGGAGGGAATGCTTTCGCTGATGCAAATGGCCAGAACAACTGCCGCCGTTAACAAATTAAAAGAAGCCGGTGTTCCGTTTATTTCCATTATGACAGACCCGACCACAGGTGGTGTTTCAGCATCATTTGCCATGCTCGGCGATATTAATATTGCCGAAAAAGGATGTCTTATCGGCTTTGCCGGACAGCGTGTAATTGAGCAAACAATTCACGAGAAATTGCCTGAAGGATTCCAGCGTGCCGAATATTTGCTTGAGCACGGCATGGTAGATATGGTTGTAGAACGTGATAAAATGCGGGATTCTTTAATCAAGATTCTCTCTGTTTTATGTGCTAATATCAAGAAATAGCCGTAACCGCTATCTGAAAAAGGGCATTTTTTGCCTTTTTTTTGTTTTTAAACACCGAATATATGCAAAAATACACAATTTTGCTGAATTACCGCATTATTTTCGTTGACATTCGGCAAAATCTTGTTTTTACTCAAACATGAAGGAGATATTCCTTCTTGTATCTTTAATTAAAGAAAGGAAAAAAACATGAATAAGACTGAATATGTAGAAGCCGTTGCTAAAACTGCTGAAATTACAAAAGCTGAAGCTGCTAAAGTTGTAGCTGCAAGTATTGAAGTTATCACTAAAGCTTTGAAAAAAGGTGATGCTGTTCAAATCACCGGTTTTGGTACATTTGATGTTATTAAACGTGCTGCTCGCAAAGGTCGTAACCCTGCAACAGGTAAGGAAATTAAGATTGCTGCTTCTAAGGCTCCTAGATTCAAGGCTGGTAAAGTTTTGAAAGATGCTGTGAACTAAGCACTTTGAAAGTTTCAAAAATCCCGCTTGTTGAAAAACAAACGGGATTTTTTTAGTATTATCAGAGATGCCGTTCTAGTTCTCGCACACGTTGATAATGACGTGCCAACTGCATTTCTCTTGCTTTAACACGCTGATGTTTAAGATTTTCATCTTCTCGTTCCGCACGTCCCTCCTGAAGCATTTTACGCATTTGCAAAATATCCGCATTAAAATCCTTCTGCGGTTGTATTTTCTGTTTATTCTCCCTGCTTATAAGCTGCATTTGTTCGTGCAAAACATTTTCAAGTTCTTTTGTTCTTTCGTTTGCCAACTCTTTGTGAACGACGTCTTCATCAGACACACGACCATGAGGGCACAATTTGTGTACCTTATTCAATTTATCAAGTATATTATCGTCGTTTCTTTGTTGCATTTTTTTTTCCTTTGCTCTAAACTCATTGTATCATTTTTTGTGCATAAGTGCAATACTATTTTATGAGAGGATTAGCAAATGGAAAATAATGTTTCTGAAACACTTGCCGCTTCGGCAACTCCATGGATTTATGTTGTGTTAATTTCAGCCGTTTTGGCTTTTCTGATTTACGTTCGCTTAATTCAATTACGAAACAAAGTAAAAGAATCAGCTGCAGACGTTGATGTACAACTGAAAAAACGTTATGATTTACTACCTAATATGCTGCAAATGGCATCTAAATTTATGGAACATGAAAAGAATATCATGACTGAAATAACAAAGCTCCGCACACAAGCTTTGGAAACATCATTTGCCGATAATCCTCAAAAGAAAATTGAGCTGGAAAATCTGCTGAATCAAAAACTTAATGATTTCAAAATTTCATTGGAAAATTATCCGGATTTAAAGTCTAATCAAACCATGATTACGGCAATGCAAAGTATGAATGAGATTGAGGAACATATATCTGCCGCCCGTAGGTTCTACAATGCAAATGTAACATCCCTTAAAAATATGGTTGAAATCTTTCCGTGCAGTATTATCGCTCATCTTATGAGAATAAGTTACAAAGATAACCCGTTTTTTGAAATCAGTGAAGAAGAACGCAAACCTATAAGCAGTAAGGATTATTTTAAATGATAGAAATGTTGAATACCGCACCGGAAAAAGAAAAATCTCCGTTTGAACAGTATTTTGAAGAAAATATTATCCCGTTGGTAGAAGAAGAAAACAGATTAAAAAGCAAATACAAAAGTTCGTTTTGGGCAACTCTTTGGATTGTTCTGTTCATTAACAGTGCAAATATGTTGATAGTGCTATACGGAGCTTTGCAAAAAGGAAACAAAATCAGTTTTGAACAAATGTTTTTAGTGGCTTTGGTATCTTTGCTGGTGGTATATCTGCCGATAAAAAAATACAAAAAAATCAGTCATACAAATATTTTTGCCGAATTTTTAAAATTTTACCCTAATTTTACTTATTCCGACGACAAAAAGTATGTTCAAAACTCAGGTTCCGATGTCATTCCGTCATCTCCTTTTTATCTGCTTGCCAATAGTTGCAATGCTGTAATAGGCGGGGTGAATGTGGCCATAAAAGATGTAAGGACCGGCTCTAAAAACAACTTTAAAGTTCCGACAAATTACGGAACATTTTTCAGATTAGAATTTGAAACTTCACCAAACACGGAAATAGAGCTATCTGATAAGAGCGGATTGTTCGGCAATTCTAAACATGCCTATTTATCCCGAATTAAAAGAGATTCCATTCCGGCTTCAAAATACTTTGATATATATGCCGACAACGAAGAAAAGGCTAAAAATGTGCTGGGAGTTTCTTTTTTTGAAAATCTTCTTGATTTAAAAGAAATTTTCGGGGCAAAAAAAATAAAGTTGCATATCAAAGGAAATAAATTAGATATTTTTTGCGAAAAATCGTCTTTATATTTTGAAACTTTAAGTTTTTTTGGGCAAAAGACAGATAAAAACAAATTTTTGCATCTGCACAAACAATTTGAACAACTGACAATATTTGCCAATACAATGCAATCATTTATGGAACAATAGACAATGGAAAATTCGGCATACGGTGAAGCTCAGTTTTCAGTCTATTATGAAAAAAATATTCGTCCTTTACAGGAAGAAAATGATAAAAAACGGCGCAAATACATCGTAATGTTCTGCCTTTTGGCATTGCTGGCGGCAACATTTTATCCCTATCTGCTGTGGAGAATCATAAATAATGTATTTAACAACCAACAAAACAATTTTTGGATAGGTATCGCCCTCGCCTTGTCCGGATTTGCCATAATATTGTTGTCGGCTCCCGTATATTTTTACAAAAAAACGGCAAAATCCGGCGGAATCATGCAAAAATTTGCCGAATTTTTCGGAAGTTTCAGCTATTTTTTTGAAAAGTCATTGTCTCCGGAGGTCTTAAACAATTCATTTTTATTCAAAAAATTTGACTCTGTTATCGGCGGAGATTGTTTTGTCGGCAAATACAAAGATGTCGGAATAACCATTGCCGAAACAAAAACCATGGAAGAAAATTATGATGCTAAAGCAAAAAAATACAAAAAACGCAAACTGTTTCAAGGTGTTTGTATTTTGCTTGATATGAATAAAAATTTTTTAGGACAAACAATTGTTCTAAAAGATAAAGGCTTTTTAAATGTTCTCAATAAACACGGAAAATTACACAAAGTCGCGCTGGAATCTGTTGAATTTGAAAAAAAGTTTGAAGTATATTCGGATAATCAGATAGAGGCACGCTATTTGCTAACCACTGCTTTCATGGAAAGAATATTAAAATTAAACGAGTTATATGCGGGAAAATCAATAGAACTGAGTTTTATGAACAACAAATTAATGTTGGCAATTTGCACCAAAGAAAATTTATTTGAAGCCTGTTCATTTTTTAAAAGTAACGTGAATAAAAAACAGGCAATGATAATATATCGCCAATTTTGCACAATTTTTTCAATAATAGAAATACTGAAATTGCACCAAAAAACAGGTTTGTGAACAAAAATATTGCATTTTTTTCATTTTTACAAAAAAAGTTCTTGACCTTAAAGAAAAATACAGGTATATATCACTCTGAAATGAAACGGTCCCATCGTCTAATGGTTAGGACATCACCCTTTCACGGTGGCAATATGGGTTCGAGTCCCGTTGGGATCACCAATACAGAAAGAGGAAGGCTATACTTCCTCTTTTTTCTTTTTTAAATACCACCGCTCATAAGCCAGAATTGGCGGTTTGTTTGAAAAGCGGTGGCAACCTCAAAGTGGTAATATACTTTTTTATTCTTTTATAAAAAATCCTTATTTTAGCACAAATCTATACTTTTGAGTTGTAACACCTCTGTTTTATGTTGCCACCGCTAACCTATTGTATAAGCATAATTATTTTATGCGCTTTTTGTTAACGGTTCGCATCTCGTTTCCTACCAGCAAACGAAAGAAAAAACTTTTTTTACTTTTTTGAGTACGATTTTTTAGCTTGCGGGCTTGGTCTCTTCAGGAGGTAACAAAATGACCGAAATTGAAGAGATTGTTAAGCTGATGCTACCGGAATTACTCCTCTATTTTAAATCCGAAAAAATCAGCGATTTTGTGCAGAAAGGACTGGATAATAAAGAAAAACAGAGCATTCATTGTGTTCAGGAGGTAATAACCGATGATTGAACAACAACTTGAAAAAATGCAGAATTTGACGAATGCTGAAATAAAAAAGCTGTTCGAGAAGTATTTTAATTATACAATTCAGAACCGTCCGCGCGAATTTTACATTGAAAACATCGGCTATCGAATGCAAGAGCTGGAATTTGGCGGACTGCCAATGAAAACACGTCAGCTTTTGGATAAAATGTCCACAGCATCCACTGTCAAATCTTCTAAACCGAGAGTTGCACCGGTAGGCACAAAAATCGTCAAGAATTATAAAGGCACGGATTATGTGGTACGTGTTTTGGAAGAAGGTTTTGAACTCAACGGACAATGGTTTAAGAGTTTATCGGGAATAGCTAAACACATTACGGGAATGAAACTATCCGGTCGCGAATTCTTTACCATAAGCAAATGGGGAAAATAAATGCAAAAGGTCAGATGCGCAATATATACACGAAAATCCACCGATGAGGGTTTGGAAAAAGAATTTAATTCGTTGGAAGCTCAGTATGAGGCAGGACTTAATTATATAAAAAGCCAAGTTTATAAAGGTTGGGAAGTTATACCCGAACGTTATGATGATGGCGGTTACAGCGGTGGAAATATCAATCGACCGGCTCTGCAGAAGTTGCTTGATGATGTCCGTAAGGATAAAATTGATATGATCGTCGTGTATAAAATCGACCGTTTAACACGTTCGTTGACTGATTTTTCAAAATTGGTGGATGTATTTGATGCACATCAGTGCTCTTTCGTATCGGTTACGCAAAATTTTAATACATATGATTCAATGGGGCGATTGACCTTAAATATGCTTTTATCATTTGCGCAATTTGAACGCGAGGTTGATGCCGAGCGTATCAG
>JAFUTN010000025.1 GCA_017484225.1 Alphaproteobacteria bacterium | reverse complement strand
GAAATGTTAAAAGCAACAGGAAATGCTGTTTTGATAAAATCTTGTCCGGTTTGTTATAAATGTGGGTTTGGAATTGGAAGCGGTCAAAATTGTATGGGAAAAATTTTGATGCAAATTCGTGAGGAATTGCTAAGCTCGTAAATTGCGAGGTTAGCATCTTCTTTTGCATTCGGCAGGCAGTAAAAGCCTGTTTTTTTCTTTTTATATAAAACATAAATGTCATGCCTCGTTTTCGTAAGAAAACGTCAAGGCATCTTCAAATTAAAAAATATTGCGCTTCGCAAAGATAAGATCCCTTGACGCGCGGACACACAGTGCCGTGCGAGGAATGACAAAAAAAGGAAATTTTACGAACTCGTTATAGTAACAATGTAGTAAAATCAAGCAGCCGACCAGATAAATATTGACAAAATAATGAAAGTCTGGTAATAAAATTAACAAAATTAAATTATTTGCTTATGAAGAATTATTTATTAAAGGCGGCTGAGGTGATAAACCAAGCCTATGATGTGGCGTCAACGTATGATGCTGCTAAAAAGTATGACTTCATGGTTGTGTATGATGACGATATTACATCCGTTTTGAAGTCAATGAATGTGTATCGCCAGATAAAAAAAATCAACCCCAAAGCCCGTTTTGCGGTTGTCGGAGGCGAAGGTCTTCTGGCAGTAGCTTTTACCGTTATGCGGTTTTCATTGAAGATTAGAAGAAAAACTGTTGCTTCTCATCTTTTGAAAAAAGAAACCGAGGCTGCTCGCCTGAAACGTGTTGCAATGGCTTTAGGAGTTCCGGAAAGTGAGATTATCGTTCTTGACAAAGGGCGAAACACAACAGAGAACCTGCAAGCCATTTCTCATCTGGCACAAGGAAAAAAGGCGCTTGTTGTTTCAACGCAACGTCTTGCCATGGTGTTCAAACAAAGTGCTGATTTTCAGTGCAATGAAGAACCGGAAAAGCATGGTTGTGTTCCCTTAGATTATGATTTGTTTGTTATCAAGCAAACTGTAGAAGAAACATTGCGGTGGTATAACTTTCAAAAAGCCGGTCACGGACGAGTTGCTTTGCACCTGTTTGCTTCTTTGGTTAGGCGGTTTGATGTTTATGACGGTAAGTTCTTACGCAAACCGTTTGAAGTTGACCTAGAAACGAAAAAGGCTGATGCTCTCTTAAGGAAGCGCTTTTTGATTAAGCAGAGAGTTACCGGTTTGAAGCAAATCAGAGCCATGTTGCAATATGTGCCTATTCTTTGGGATATCTTCTGGCATGCTGAAAATTATCTTATTGATGAAAATGATGCAATTATTGCGGCAGAACATTACTAAAAACACAAAAGAGATGATTAAAACTCATCTCTTTTATGTTTTATAAGTTCGTTTACTCATTTAGCATTACCTTTTGCATTCGGCAGGCAGTAAAAAGCCTGCTTTTCTTTTTAAATAAAACATAAAAGTCATGCCTGTTTTTTCGCGGTATGCGGAAAAATTCAAGGCATCTACAAATTTAAAAAATAGAGCGCTACGCAAAGATGAGATTCCTTGACGCACGGACACACAGTGCCGTGCGAGGAATGACAATAAAACAAATTGCGAGGTTAGCATTACCTTTGGCATTCGGCAGGCAGTAAAAGCCTGTTTTTTTCTTTTTTATATAAAACATAAAAGTCATGCCTCGTTTTCGCAAGAAAACGTCAAGGCATCTTCAAATTAAAAAATATTGCGCTTCGCAAAGATAAGATCCCTTGACGAGGTGATACGCAGTACACCTCGAGGGATGACGTTTGTTTTTTTTGCACCGCGCACTTAAAGGATGAAATGTTGGGGTTTTCCTTGACGAAGTGACGCACAGCGCACTTCGAGGAATGACGATAAAACAAATAAGGCGCTTCGCAAAGACCAGATTCCTTGACGAAGTGACGCACAGCGCACTTAGAGGAATGACGATAAAACAAATTGCGAGGTTAGCATCTTCTTTTGAATTCGGCAGGCAATAAAAAGCCTGCTTTTTGTTTAAGCCCTCCTCTTTTCTTTTACCGCTTTCGTTCAGTTTCTGTTTTTTATTTTATATCTTTACAAAAAATATTGACAAAATGTAAGGGAAAAATTGACGATGAATGTAATTCAAAGAAAGAGTTTATTGTTGGCAACGACTTGTTTAAGTTTGTCGGTATTGGCAAACAAGGCTTATGCTGAAAGTTTGTGGGATGCCTTAAATACACCTGTTACGGGGAAGTATTATTCATTAAGTGGTGATTATATGCTTTTAAATCATGACTCTTTAGGAGAATTACAGCCGGGTAGTTTTATTTTAGAAGGCAATAATCACGAGATTGGCATAAACGTAAACCCCGGACTTATTGTCGGTCAAGGTAAAAATATGACTATTCGGAATGCTAAGATTGAATATGGCAGAAGAAGGAGCGATAGCCCCGGTGGATGAGCTATTCGGAATCTGGGGACAATGACAATCACCGGTTCTTCTTTTGCCAACAACGACGCTAATGGAACCACTTTTACAAATGGCGGTGCGATTTATAATAACGGAACAATAACTAAATTGTATGCTGATTTTACCGAGAATAAATCTGAAAAAGGTTATGGCGGCGCGATTTATAACAATTATAATTTATGTATTATCGCTGATGACAGGGATATTACTTTCAGCGGAAATAAGCAAAATGTGACTAAAGTCACAAGAGATGATGCCGGTAATATTACAGAAGTTGAAGGCGGAACATCAAATGCCATCTTTAATAATGATTATGTAGAGCTTGATGCCAGAGAAGGCAGAACTATTTGGATGTATGACAGGCTTGCCGGCAACGCCGGTGAAAATTGGGAATGGGTTAAAAAAGGCGCCGGAACGTTGGCTCTCGGAGAAAATAACGGCGGTGTTTTAGATGATGTTCAGATTAAAAAAGGAACAATAAAAATCGTCCAAAATGATAAAGACCCATCAATTTACGGCACAGGATTTTATGAGGCTGAAGTAACTTGGGAAGATAATACGCGTATTGATTCGCAAAATGACCATATTGATGATGTTATCTTAGGCCGTTATGTGACATTAAACGGCACGGTGCATGCTCTCATTGATGTTAATCTTGCCAACCAAACAGCAGATAAATTATTAGCTCCGGGATCTGCGTCCGGCAGCGGCAATATTATTCTTGATACCATCAAAATCGTTACGGGCGGCGGCGTATTTGAATCACCAAAGAGTGTATTGATTGCCGATGAAAACACAAAAGGAAAAATTTCGCTTGCCGACAACGTAAGTATTTCAGGCGAAGGCAAAACAAGCTGGGTATTAACTTATACCGCAAGCAACGGAAAGTTAAACTTTGGCGGAGATGTAACGCTTAAAGACGTTGCCAATGCTTCGTCTCCCGCAGAAAGAGTTTTCAATGCGGTAAAAGACGAACTCGTTGCGGAAAATATTGACGGTATCGGTCATGATGATGCCAATTTGATTGTCAAGATGAATAATTACAAAATAGATGGACAAAATCATGGCGGTTTGGTAACGCAAAACGCCAATCAGAAATTGACCGTAAATGATACGGTTGCTACAGACTTTTCTAAGGATTCCGACGGTGCGTTTATTTATGATAACAGCGAAGCTACGATAAAAATCAATAATTCCGATGTTGAAAATAACAGCAGCATAGGTAACGGCGGTGCTATCTATAATTCCGGACTTTTAACCGTTACGGATACAAGCTTTGAGGAAAATACGGCAACAGGATTAGGCGGTGCAATTTATTCAACCGGAAATGTGATTGTAAACGCTGTCAATAAGGCTGTTGAGTTTACAGACAATACAAGCGGTTCAGGTGCAAATGATATTTATATGTCAGGAAATGCAACTATTCCCGCCAAAAATATGATGATATAAACATTCACCAAAACGGCGGACAATTCGGTGTTTTCGGAATGGCCTACAAAGAAAACTTTTTTACGGGCTTGACACTTAATGCCGGTGCAAGCAGAGGAAAAGCCCGCACTATGTATGGTCACGAAGATTTAACATTGTTTACGGCAGGTGTTGCCTCAAAAACAGGCTATAACGGTGAACTGGCTGACGGTAAATTTATTATTCAGCCGAGTTGGTTAATGAGTTATTCTTATGTTAATGTATCTGATTACACAAACTCAGCAGGCGTGAGAATACACTCCAATCCGTTACAAGCAATACAGTTGCAACCTGAATTGAAATTTATAGGCAATCTTGACAACGGATATCAGCCTTACGCAAAAGTTGCCATGGTATGGAGCATTGCAGATGATACAAAATTCAATGCCAACGGCATAGCTTTGCCTGAATTATCCGTTAAACCTTATACTAAATATGGAGCCGGTATTCGTAAAACTTGGGATGAAAAATACGCAGGTTTCTTCCAAACTTATTTGACAGACGGCGGAAGAAAAGGTGTAGGATTTGAGGTAGGTTTTACTTGGACTTTTGGCAGTGGTAAATAAAGCGGAAAAGGATTAGTCATCTTTGTAAAAAACTTGACAAAACATACAATTTGTGCAACAATGCAACATAAATGAGTGAAAGGATAAATTAATGGCTGTATTTGTTTATAATGCAGAAACGCCGAGCAAAAAATTTACGGTTTCAGAACCCGGCCACCGTATCTTTACCGATAAATTGACATCTAAGAACAGTCCACGCAAAGCGTGGGATGAAATGATGCTGTTTCTGCAAAAAGAAAATATTTTGAACCGGAAAAGGCTGCATCCCGAGCCTGTTTTTGTTAAAATAAATTCTATTGAAGCTTTGCAATGCAAAAATGAAAAAGAGTTTGATTCTATGGTTTCTAAAGTCATAAAGTATGGCGGACAGCTGTATAGTCTTGCCGAGGAAGCAGTTTTCAACAAGGATTATCCGCACGGAATTTCCAACAATCCGGAAAAGTTAGAGAAAGCAAAATCTGAAATACGCGCCAAGTCTGCAGCTTATGAAAATGCAGCAAACAGCAGTCAAATAAAAAAGAGACAAGGAACAGTTATCTCTATATAATGCCGTTTTTCCAAGGTTTAATTCCATTTTACGTAATTCCGTTTATTAGTCTGACACAGGAGATATAATGTTATGAAAAAAATTTTTGCGATTTTGTTTGTTTTTTGTTTTGCAATTCATACGGCAGCAATGGCTGAGCCTTTACCATTTTTGACCGAAGATGAGATTCCGGCAGGAGCAGAGTTTTTACCCCTCCCCCCTAAAATTACGGATGCCGCTTTTTATAATGACTGGCGCCGTTATGAGTGGGGAAAAACCATGCGTGGCACCGAACGTGGACAAACAGCAAAAGAAGATGCCGTGCATACCGTAGAATATTTTTCCAAAATTTATTCCGAACCGTTCGGGGTGCATATTTCTCCGGAAAATACACCGGAAATAACAACTCTGATTTCCCGTTTGTTGGAAACTACCTATCTATGCAACAAAAAATCAAAAAGTGTTGTGATGCGCACCAGACCTTTTATGCAATTCAATGAACCGACACCGGTGCCGGAAGATGAAGAAAAATTGCGCATAAATTCATCTTATCCATCCGGACACACCACCATGGGGTGGACTATTGCTCTTGTGCTTGCCGAAATTAATCCGGCTAACCAAAATGCCATTTTGAAAAGAGGTTATGACTACGGCGAAAGCCGAGTTATTGTCGGTTTTCACTACCAAAGTGATGTTGATGCCGCTCGCATTATTTCATCTGCACTGGTGAACAGATTGCATACAAATGATGATTTTTTGCTCCAGTTGGCTAAGGCTAAGCAAGAATTTGCAGGCGTAAAAAATACCGAAATAAAATAACCTACAAGAAGGCAGATGATATGACAGAAACCGTAAAAATATGCGTATGCTACCATAGACCGGCTTTTTTATTTAAGGAAAAATGTTTTGTGCCGATGTGGTCCGGCAAAGATGCTGCGCACAAAATTTCAAAAGAAGGCTCTGCTTTATCCGAAAAGCAAATAAATTGGATGGAAAGTCATTGTATCGGAGATAATACCGGCGACAATATATCAAAGCACAATCGCAAATATTCGGAAATTACGGTTTTATACTGGGTATGGAAAAACTATGATAAAATAAGCAATCCTGACTATATCGGCTTTATGCAATACAGAAGACATTTTTTATTAAACGGAAACACTTTTGAAGGAACTGCCGCCGATACATCTAATCAAATTTATATTGACAAAATACCCGATAATTATGTTGAAAAAATCGGGCTGACTGAAGAAAAGATTTTGAGTGTGTTGGACAATTATGATGGTATTGCCGCTTGTAATGACACAAAACAGAGTATCCGCAGTTATAACGAAACACATTTTTCGCAAGACATAAAATACTACAATAAAACATTGGAAATCATAGATAAAGATTGGCCGGAAATAGCACCGGCCGCACATCAATATGAAAAAGAAACATATCACTCTTGGTCGCAGTGCTTTGTAATAAAGAAAGAAACTTTTTTCAAATATTGCGATTTTTTGTTTGATGTTTTACAAAAACTTGACGATTTTTGCAAAGATGACTATAAAAAGTTAAGCATTGAACAACAGCGGATTTTAGGATATGCCGCCGAAAATTTGTGGGGAATTTATTGGCGCTGCTTAACTAACTCGGGAATGAGGTTTAAATGCGTTCCTTTGGTTGTGAACAACAACCCGTTTATTGAGATATAGTTAAAACAACGATAACTTGTTGCTTATCAAAAAAAAGGATGAGCGGTTCTTTTTTGCGACGAAAATTGAAAAACACCCTGTTTTATGTTGATAATCTGCAAAATTACGGATATATTTGCGGCAATATTTTATTGATTAACTCGGAGGTTATAGTGTTAAAAGAAGCTTATGATTTGTTGGAACAAAAATATTCTCATTGCTGCGATTTAGTGAAAAATGATGAATTTTTTACATTGTATGCCGATGAGAAAAAACGACATTCTCTTCAGGTTATGGGTGCCGGAAACTATATTATCCGTCGGGTTCAATGGCTTAAAAACAAACCGGAATCTTACATTGAAATGGTAAAAACGGCTGTTTTCCTGCATGATGTGTGCCGATTTGAAGAAATTGAGTATCTTTTCGCCGGCAAAAAAAATTATGATCATGGTGTTGAAGCCGGTAATTTACTGCAAACAATCCCTTTGTTCAATGACATACGTATTTGGCTTCCGATAAAACATCACGGACATTTGATTGAAGAATTATACGCTGACGAAGTTTACCAGAATATCCGAGACAAAGAGTTGCAAAAGCAAGTTGAGTTGATTTGCTTTATTATTCGTGATGCCGACAAAATTGCCAATATGCACATGATGGTAAACGAAAAAAACATTTTGCCTTTATTTTTAGGTAAAACTGATGAAACATATTGTCCGCAAACAGACGGAGTTGTTTCCGACATAATCAAAGAAGAAGCTTTTGCAGGCAAAACGGTTTCCCGCGATTTTAGAGCAAGCGTTGCAGACAGGTGCATAAGTTACTTATCATGGTTTACAGACATTAATTATCAGGCATCCGTCTGTTTTTGCAATAAGTTAAACGTTATTCCTAAGTTAATTACGCTTTTTGAAAACCATTGCTGTGATGAAGATTTTAAAAAACAATACTTAGAGTATTTTAACAACTATCTTAAGGAACGGGTTTATCTGCATTGAAAACACAAAATTTAATAATGTAGCAGGCAATGTTTGTTACGTTTTGTAAAATTTTTTGATTTGACGCAGATTTTTTTCTGTGCTTAGCTGTTGCCAGAAGGCAAAAATGGCTTTCTGTATGTAATAACAACAGTAAAGGAATATATCATGAATAAAATTTTATTGTTAGCCGGTGTTGCTTGTATTATGGCTGCCAACGCATCGGCATTTGAATTTAATCCGTATGTTGCGGCAAAAGCAAAATATACATTTACACGCGGTGATGTGAAAACCACCGGTGCTGTGAATGATAAAACACACATCAGAGATGAGGTTGCCGGCGGCAGTGTTGCCTTGGGAACAATTATGCCGACATTGACCGGTGCGTTCCGTCTTGAAGGCGAATTCACCAAAAACGGTGAAGCCGAAGACAATCACTATGGCACAAAATTAAAACTGAAAACGTATGCCGCATTATTTAACGTATACTATGATTTAAATTTACGCACAGCTGTTCCGGTTACTCCTTATGTAGGTGTCGGTATCGGTTTCGGTCGTTCCGAATATAAATCTCCTCTCGGAAACAAAAAAGACACAAACGTTGCCTTACAAATCGGCGGCGGTGTTAACTACCAGATTAATCGCAACTTCAGCTTAGATTTGGGATACAGATATATCACTTACGGAGACTTTGATAAAACATACGAAGTGCCGGGTATTTATTATATGAAACAGGAATACAAACCTCGCGCACACGAAATTTTGCTCGGTGTAAGATATACCTTTTAATTCATAATATCTAAAAAAAAGTCCCCGCCAATTCGGAGGCGGGGATTATTTTTAAATTAAAATAAAATTTATTACTCAGGCTGGTCAACCGGAACAAACTTCACTTTATGCTTTGTTTCGTCAGCTCGCAAAAGGGTTATTCCACCGTTTCCCCAGCTCACTATTTCCTCTTCCTGAGGAACATAGATACTGAAAATGCGGATTAGCGATTTTCCTGTCTTCACACGGCCGTCTGAAGTCACATCATCTGCACGAAAGAAACCAACGTCCACACTCCGACTCTTATTACAGATAACGAACACATCAAAAAACGGTGATTCTGTTTCCATAAAATGAATTTTCACTTCTTTAGTATCCGGATTAATCCGAATCATTTGATACTTTTCCATGAACTCATGTGAAGCCCGCAACTTGGTTAGTAACGAATCGGAACTAACCTGTCTGTCGGCTGATGAATTGCCGTTACCGCACGAAATAAAAACCAGCACTGCAGTCAGTGCAATCATAAAAAACTTCTTCATACCATATTTAATTACTTGTTAAAAAAATCTCTCAACAGTTCGCCGGCGGTATGCTCAACAGAAAAAGAACACACCGCAGACGAATATATAACCGGCAGCTTAAATTAAAGTTTTGAAAAAAACTGCCGCAGTAGAAATGAAGAATTGATATCAGCTAAAAATGGTTATAAACGCCAAAATTCCGATATCCTCCAATTATTGTCACAAAAATACATATTTACGATTGTTAAGATATAACCCTTTTGCTTTTTTGTCAATATTTTTTATTAGAAATACGGCAATATATTTATTACTCAAAAACCCATTCTATGTAATTTTCATTATCATCACTGGTAATATTATCCGCTTCTTGCAAGGTGTAACGAATACGATTACATTCTTTATATATATCATCATATTTAAATTCATTTCCGCAACCTATGTATTCTGCAATACATAGACCGTTTTTCAGTAAGAAACCTTCTCCGCAATTTTCATATTCTTTTCTTTCCACGCATTTTCCGTTCTCCGGTTTCTGCATATATCCGCAACCGTCAGATTCTTTCACACAACTTGGATAACCCAATGATGTATTGGCTATAATATATCCGTTTTTACAGTCCTCTTCCCTCATACATAGTCCGTTATTCAGGACATAACCGCTGCTACAATGCGCTGAATGTCCATACACACCGTAATTTGCATTATCTCCGTTTGATTCTGCGGCAACACAATATCTATTGATAGTGCCGTTGTATACATTACCTTCTTTCCTCATACCATCACCACAATCAGTAACACATTCCCCTTTTAAAGAATATGTACCTGTTTTGCATGTCTGACAATAATGCTTTTGAATACCTTGGCATTCATCCGGTATGCAGTAATTTATTCCGCTTTTGGTATAATATCCTTCAGGACAATTTTCCCCTTTTACACAATTTCCGGCAACTATTACATACCCGTCTTCACACTTTGTGCATATTTTCCACGTGCCTTTAGAAACTACGGCACTCTCACAATTTGGCAGAAACTTTGAGATTTGATAACAAATCCCATTATCACCCAAAATGTATCCATCTTTGCATTTATCGCAAATATTTTCTGATGTTTCACAACTGTTACATTGAGGATCCGCACATGCAGCATATACTATGTGAGCTGTTTCCATCTGAAATATTAGCATCAATGTAATGTAAAGTTTTTTCATATTTTTCCTCCTCATGCGAAATAAAACAAGCAACCGCCTTTAAAGAGGCGGCGGGGAGTTCAGAAATCACATAGCGGATATGACTCTTACAGTCTTTAGTTTTGCACTTGAACATACACTGCAAGCTCCCCACCCATGTGGGGAAATTGTAGATATCAAAAAAACAGTATCCGTGGGACACCGTTTCGGTATCTCCGCTATGAGAGCCTCTGACAGCCCTGAACCTCTTTTTCAGGTTCTCGGCAATAATTGCCGCAAGCCTATTATAACTAACTCTGCTTTGATGTAAACAAAAAAAATAAAGCCTCTCTGCTTATTCAGAGAGACTTTATTTCAGCGCGATAAAAAATCACAAATCAATTTTTATGTGCAACTCTTTAAGTTGCTGTTCTGTAACCGTATTAGGCGCCTGCATCATTAAATCTTGAGCCTTACCGTTAAGAGGGAATAATATCACATCTCGGATAATCGGTTCATCAAGAAGCAGCATCACCGTGCGGTCAACACCGGGAGCACATCCGGCGTGCGGAGGTGCGCCATATTTAAAAGCACTTATCATACCGCCGAATTTATTATCTACTACGCTGTTATCATATCCGGCAATTTCAAATGCACGATACATAATTTCCGGAACATGGTTACGCACCGCACCGGAAGCAAGTTCAACTCCGTTGCATACCAAATCGTATTGGTAGGCTAAAATATCCAACGGATTTTTGTTATTAAGTGCATCCAATCCGCCTTGAGGCATGGAAAACGGATTGTGCGAAAATTCCACTGCACCGGTTTCTTCATTTTCTTCATAAAAAGGAAAATCAACCACCCAACACAGTTTGAATGAATTATTATCAAACAAATCAAGTTCTTCACCGATTTTGTTACGAATTTTTCCGGCAAATTTATTGATTTGTTTCGGATTTCCGCCCATAAAGAATACGGCATCACCGTTTTGTAATCCGAACATTTGCTGCAACTGTGCCATTTTTTCTTCATTGAAGAACTTGGCAATTCCTTTCGCCCCATTGTCGGAAAGTGCCACATAAGCCATACCGCCGAATCCTTCTTCTTTGGCACAGGCATCAAACTTGTCAAAAAACGAACGAGGTTTATTGCCGGCATTAGGCGCTTTAATTGCGCGGATTTGTTCACCGTTGGCAACTTTTCCGTCATAAACGCCAAATCCGGAATCATGGAAAAATTCTGTTGCATCCTGAATAATCAACGGATTACGCAAATCAGGCTTATCACTTCCGTATTTCAGCATTGCTTCCTTAAACGGAATACGCTCAAAAGGTGCCTGCGAAACGGTTTTGCCATTGGCAAACGTATTAAATATGCCGCCCATAGTGTGTTCTATAACCTTAAAAACGTCTTCTTGGGTGGCAAAAGACATTTCCATATCCAACTGATAAAATTCTCCCGGAGAACGGTCTGCACGCGGGTCTTCATCTCTGAAGCACGGTGCAATTTGAAAATAGCGATCAAAGCCGGATACCATTAACAACTGTTTAAACTGTTGCGGAGCTTGCGGCAAAGCATAAAACTTTCCCGGATTTATGCGAGACGGAACCAAGAAGTCACGCGCACCTTCCGGAGAAGATGCCGTCAAAATAGGTGTTTGGTATTCGGTGAACCCCTGCTCTACCATTAACTCTCGCATTTTGGATATAACTTTGGAACGGAGCATAATATTGCTGTGAATACGCTCTCTGCGCAAATCCAAAAAACGATATTTTAGGCGCATCTCTTCAGGTTCGTCTCCCTCGCCGAATACCTGAATCGGCAGCACATCTGCTTCTGAATATATTGTAACGCTTTCCACCTTAATTTCAATATCACCTGTCGGCATATTTTTATTGACACTTTCACGAGCAACGACTGTGCCGTCAAATCCAACCACACTCTCTACTCTGACATCTTTTATTTTTTCAAAAACCTCAGAACCGCTGTCAAACACACATTGTGTTATACCATAGTGATCACGCAAATCAATAAAGCACAAACTTCCCAAATTTCGTTTGCGATGTATCCATCCGGCAAGCTTTACTTTTGTTCCCACATCTGAGGCGCGCAGTTGCCCGCAGGTGTGTGTACGATAGTCATTCATAGCAACCTCATAAAATTAATTTAAAACTCTATACTGTTCTAAAACCAATTTATGCTAAAAGCAACACAAATTAAAAAAATATTAAGCAATAACCATTAAACTCGCACGCAAATGGAGTATTTTTGACAATGGAACTGATTAACACCAACGAAAAATTTGCAAATTTTTGCAAAATTCTGGAAAACCAAAAATTTATAACCGTTGATTCGGAATTTCTGCGTGAACACTACTACTATCCCATGCTGTGTCTTTTGCAAGTAGGATATGACGGCGGGGCAGCAGTAATTGATCCGATTGCCAATCTTGATATGACACCGTTTTTTGCCATCTTGGATAATGCCGATATTGTCAAAGTTTTCCATGCCGGAAAACAGGATGTGGAAATTTTTTACAATCTGACCGGCAAGCTTCCGAACAACATTTTTGATACACAAATTGCCGCAATGGTATGCGGTTTCGGCGAAAATGTCAGTTACGGCACCTTGGTAAAAAGCATCACCGGAGTAGAACTGGATAAATCTTGCCGTTTAACCGATTGGAGTATTCGTCCTTTGGATGAAGAACAGGTGAATTATGCGGCAAATGATGTCACTTATTTGGTGGATTGTTACAAATATATCATAAATTATTTGGAAGAAAATAAACGCACAGATTGGATAAAAGAAGAAATGCTGAACGCTTATGACGAGAAATACTATCACATAGATGCCGAAAACTCGTGGCAACGTATTCATAACAGCATCCGTTCACCTAAATTTTTAACTGCTCTCAAATATTTAGCCATGTGGAGAGAAAAGCGTGCGCAAAAATTTAATACTCCGCGACAAAGCATTATTCGTGATGATGTATTGGTTAATCTTGCCAGTGTCCGCCCGCTGAATGTGGATGACCTGAAACAGGTTCGCAACTTAAAAAATGACGTTATCAAAGGAAAATTGGGAGCTGAAATAATTGAAGCACTGCAGGAAGCGGAAAAAAATCCGATGTCTGCGGAAGAATGTAAAATAAGCAAAACAAAAGATATCAACATTCCTAACCAAGAACATAATTTGATGGAAGTGTTGTATATGTTGTTGCATATTCAGTCGCAAGAACACAGCGTAGTGGCGAAACTTGTTGCTTCGGAAAATGACCTTCGCTATTTTGTGCGCGGCGAAGATGATAAGACCGGAATTTTGCGCGGTTGGCGTTACGAAATATTCGGGCAGTATGCTTTAAAATTACGTTCCGGAGAGCTTTCTATTTCATATAATCCGCAAAAAAAACGAATTATTATTACCTAGTCAAAACGAGTTTCACGATACGGATGTGCTTTATAGCACCCCAAAATTTGGTAATTTTCCGAAAAAAACTTAAGTTCGGACATGGCATATTGCAACGATTTTGTATTGATATGCTGCTCAACTTCAATATAAAACCGTGCCGAAAAAAACTTTCCGTTCAGCAAATAGCTTTCTATTTTAGATATATTGATTCCGTTAGTGGCAAATCCGCCCAATACCTTATATAGAGCAGCCGGAATGTGCTTTGTGGTAAAAACAACTGATGTAATATATTTTCCCCCGTCATTTTCCGGAACAATTTCTTCTTTCTGCATGATTAAAAAGCGAGTCGTGTTGTTATTCGCATTTTCAATATTAGAGGCCAAAATATCCATATCATATATTTCAGCCGCCAATTTAGAGGCAATCGCCGCCTTGGTTCTATCCTTTTCCAGCACTATTTTTTCGCACGATTTTGCCGTGTCTATCCTTGCCACCGCTTTTATATTATGTTTGTGCAAAAATTCGGAACATTGAGCCAAAGCCTGCGGATGAGACGAAGCACTGACAATATCTTCTATTTTAGCTCCCTTAAGCGCCAACAACTGATGCTCAACCCGCAAAAAATATTCCCCGACAATATGTAATCCGGAATCCGGCAACAAAAAATGCACATCCGAAACACGGCCGGCATTAGAATTTTCCACCGGTATAACAGCTTTGTCGGCATATCCTTCGGAAACCATTTCCATCGCAATTTCAAAACTGTCGCAAGCAATATATTCCTGATTAGGGAACAGCTCACGACAAGCTATGTGCGAATAAGCACCGGGAACTCCCTGATACGCAATTTTCAACATTTTTATCTCATAAAAAATAATTACGCAGATATTCGGCTAAATCAGCGGTATTAACCCTGATTTGTTCCATTGTGTCACGATTGCGGATAGTAACACTTTCCGGTTGTTGCTCAATGGTTTCAAAGTCTACCGTCAGACAAAGAGGGGTTCCCACCTCATCATGACGCCGATAAGCTTTACCTATATTACCTGTATTTTCCAGAGCAACACGACCGATACCGAGTTTCATCAATTTTTGCTTTAATTCATGGCATTTATTCATAATTTGCTCATTATTCTTTTTAAGCGGAATAATGGCAACTTTTATCGGTGCCAAATGTTTTTTCAATTTCAAAACAATACGAGAATTCCCCTCACCTAAATCTTCTTCGGTATATGCCTCGGTTAACACTGCCAAAACACCGCGCTCCACACCCATTGACGGTTCAACCACAAAAGGAATAACCCATTTACCTTCATCATTCTGAATTGCCAATTTGGTTGTTGATTCTTTATTTTCATGACAATGGGCTTCCAAATTAAACTCTTCCTGATTTTTAGTATGATTTCCCAAGTCATAATCACGACGATTGGCAATGCCCTCCAATTCTTCCATACCATGCGGAAATTGGTATTCAATATCATAGCATGCTTTAGCGTAGTGAGCCAAATCATCATCCGGAGTTTTGTATATATTAATGTGTTCCGGATTGAGTCCTTGCTGCTTCCACCATTCAACGCGTGCATTTTTCCATTTTTCGTGCCATTCAACATCAGTTCCCGGATTAACAAAATATTCCAACTCTGCCTGCTCAAATTCCCGCACACGGAATATGAAATTGCGCGGAGTAATTTCATTACGAAAAGACTTACCAATCTGGGCAATACCAAACGGCAATTTACGAGATGTGGAATCTACCACATTTTTAAACTGAGTAAAAATAGCCTGAGCCGTTTCCGGACGTAAGTAAGCAATATTTTCATCACTTTCAACCGGTCCTACCTGTGTTTTAAACATTAAATTAAACGGACGCGGTTCGGTTAAATCAGTTGAGCCGCAATTCGGGCATTTACCTCCGATTTGGTCTGCTCTGAAACGTCCTTTGCATTTTTTGCAATCAACCATCGGATCCGAAAATGTATCTTCATGACCGGAATATTTTAAAACTTTGCGATTTGTCAAAATTGCCGAATCCAGTCCTTCAACATCATCACGTTCATAAACCATTGCCCGCCACCACGCAGCTTTCAGGTTGTTTTTTAATTCCACACCCAAAGGTCCGAAATCATATACTCCCTGCATACCGCCGTATATATCGGCATTTTGAAAAATAAATCCTCTTCTTTTGCATAGCGAAACCAACTGGTCCATAGATGTTGCGGTCATAATGTTATCCTTTTTCATAAATCTTGATTAAATTTTAATAACTAAGTTTTATATTATCAAATTATAAAAAGCAAGAGGATAAATAAAAATGAAAAAAACTAAAGTTGCATTTGTTTATGATTTTGATGAAACACTAAGCACTACCTATATGCAAGACTATTTCTTAATTCCGGAATTGGGGATGAAACCGGAAACATTTTGGAGAAAAGCAAATAAATGGTCTGCCGACAACGGTGTGGATCAGGTTACCGGAAGTATGTATTATTTCAAAATGATGGCCGAAAAAAAAGGTGTTCTGCTCACAAAAGAAAATCTTGCTTATTGCGGAAAATTTATTGTGTTTTTTAAAGGTGTTGAAGAATGGTTTAATCGCATAAAAAAATACGGAAAATATTTGGATTTGGATATTGAACACTATATTATATCTTCCGGTTACGAAGAAATTATTGAGGGCTGTTCAATCCGCAAATGTTTTAAGGATGTATACGGATGCGCTTTTGCATACGACGGAAATGGTTTACCGATTTGGCCTGCCCGTGTGGTTAATTATTCCGGTAAGGTCCAATACCTTTCAAAAATCAATAAAGGATTAGGAAAATTTGAAGACAAAGCCGTAAATGAGTATATTCCCGATGACAGAAGAAGAATCCCTTTTTCCCGCATTATTTATTTTGGTGACGGAATGACCGATATCCCTTCAATGAAAATGGTCAAAAATCATAACGGGATTGCCATTGCCGTATATAAACCGCACAGCTCGCATAAAGACAAAGCCTTCAAACTGTTAAAAGATAATCGTGTTAACTTTGCTCTGCCGGCCGATTACAGCGAAGGAAAATCTATTGATACCGTAATCAAAACCATTTTAAATAAAATTGCAACGGATCGTGATGTGGAAATCTTGCGTAAACGAGAAGATAAGAAAAAAGAATATTGCACTCTGAAATAGAATGCAATATTCAAGCATTAAAATCAAAAACGGTTACTCTGCCGGTTTGCTCCAAGGCTTACCTTTGAGTAAAAATTCCGGTAATTCTTTCAATGACGAAGCACCTGCTGCCTTTGCGTGTCCGCCGCCGCCAAACTGTGCGGCAATTTTGGAAACATCTACATCAGACTTTGCCGTGTAAAAAGCCAAGTTCCATAAATTCTTTTTGTTCATGAAAAAATTCACCATGAAATCATAGTCCTTACGATTTTCAAGAGAATCAAAAAACTCCGATTGACCTTGCGACATATTGGAGCAAATACAGCGCTTTCCTTCATATTCGCTTTCAAATGCCATAGAACGCACCAAACGATAGTTGCGGTGTTTTACCCAACGTAATATGGCATTTCCTTTTTCCACCATATCATTTATATCAATGTTGCCTTCAAAAACATCTTTCCATATTTTGTCTGTCGGCTTATTGATACCGTTAACCTGCATTGCATATTCAAAAGGACGAACGCGGCGGTCACGCAAGTCATAAATATCATTCAATCCAAGTAAACGAACACCTTCCGGCAACGGTTCTTCCGGATGAAAATATTCCCAAGTCAGAACAATGGCGGCAGTCCCCACTTTACGAACACCCTTAATCGGTTTATATTTACCGCTTGCCAAAAGTTCTTCATATTCATTAATTACAGACACATGGTGATCTATCCAAGTCAAATCAATTTTTTCACTCAGTTCAAACATATATTTTACCGGCAATGCAATATCACAAATCACGATTTTATCATGTTGTTCAATCAAATCATAAGGAATATCCATGTCATGATTTAAACCGAATAATTCCGCTTCCGGATAAAGATTTTTAACAATGGCGGCAGAGCCTTTTCCATCATGGTCGGCAATATGAAAAATACAAAGCATTATTTTTTCTCCAAATCTACTATCATTCCATCATAACCGGCAAAACAATTATCCGGAGTAACTGCGTTCACATTGTCATAATCGCACTCAACTCCCATGTGTGTTAAAATAACCTTTTCCGGTTTGATTTTTTGTATGTAACCCAAAACAATATCCATACCGGCATGATACTTGCCGTTTCTGAGTAAAGTCAAGGGGATAATCAAAACATTAACATTAATTTTGCTTAAAAAAAGCAATGTTTCTTCCGGCACGCTTTTAAAATCCGACATTACAACAAGCTCTCCGGTATTAAAACAATATCCGGTTGTATTCACGGTATGTCCTGTCAGCGTAAACGGCGTAATTTCCACATCTGAGATAAAAAAGCTTTTTAACGGCTTAACGATATTCGGAAATAAGTGGGGACGGTGCGTAAGTTGATTGCTTTTTTGTGTGATGAAAACGTAACCGAATCTTTTCACCAGTTCGTCAATAGTGTCTGTATCGGCATATATATTCAAATAATGATTCATATATTGGGTAACACTGCGCAAATCATCAATACCCATAATGTGGTCCGCATGGGCATGCGTATATAAAACACCATCCAGTTCTCGTAAATTATTTTGCAAATATTGTTGGCGCAGGTCCGCTGATGTGTCTATCAAAATTTTAGCCTTGTCAAATTCAACATAAATACCGGCTCTGGTTCGGCGATTTTTCGGATTGTTTTGATTGCAGGATCCCCACTCATTCATCATAGCCGGAACACCGGTGGCGGCACCGCATCCTAAAATAATTGCCTTATGCATCAAATTTCACCTTTTTAAATAAACGAAAAAAATTATTCGCGGTTATTTCGGCAATTTCCGTAGTGCTGATATTTTTGATTTCAGCAAGAACCTCTGCCGTCTTCACCACAAATGACGGTTCGTTTCTCTTACCGCGATACGGCACGGGAGCCAAATAAGGAGAATCCGTTTCTATCAACAATCGGTCTTTAGGAATTTCCCGAAATATATCGCGCAAATCCTGACTATTCTTAAAAGTGATAATACCTGATGCCGAAATATAGAATCCGATGGAAAGAGCAAATTCGGCTAATGCGGGAGATGAGCAAAAACAGTGCATTTCACCGCGAAAAGGAGCTTTTTTATATTCGCTTCTTAATATATTAATCATATCATCATCAGCATTGCGCGAATGAATGATTAACGGTAAATCAGTTTTTCGTGCCGCATCTATATGAGCCTGAAATATTTTTATCTGTTGCGTTTTGTTGTCTGCACAGTAATAGTAATCAAGCCCGCATTCTCCAATTCCGACAACGTATTTATTTTGTGCCTGTTCAATCAGTTTTTCGGCAGTCAGCTCCGGATATTTATCACATATTTCCGGATGAACTCCGGTTGTTGTGTAAATGTTTTTATGCTTTGCACAAAAATCGGTTATCCTCGGAGTTGTTGCTATATCATCACTGACATCCATAATACAACGCACACCGGCAGAATATGCCCGCTCAACAGTTTCTTCGCGGTCTTCTGCAAAATCACTGCTGTTTATATGACTATGGCTGTCTACATACATCATTTTAATTTTACTGCCTTTTGCAACAAATTTATTAACATCAAATTTTTATCCATGTTAATATCGGCACAATCTGCAAACATTTTCGCTGATTGTTGCCAACATTCATAAACCTCGTTAACATTTTCACTGTGGCGTATTTTTTGTTTGAAATAGTGTGAGAGCAAATCTTCCAACATCATAAAAGTTTCGTCATCCTTGCTTGCCTGAGCGCAAAAATCCAGCATGTCACGCAGAGAAACTTCCGCATTCAAAATACCGGAAAGGTGCCGGTTTATTGCCAAAACATTTCTATCGGCATAAATAACAGCCTTACCGATACTGCCGGAACTTAATTCACTCAGTGCGGAAATTTCCGTTTCTTCCAAATGCGGACGATAACGGCGCAACAAACTGGCCACTTCTTCACTCTGCAAATTACGCAACGGCAATTTTGCACATCTGGAGCGAATCGTCGGCAACACACGTCCTATATTATGACAAATAAGCAACAACACTGTTTTTGCCGGAGGTTCTTCCAAAATTTTCAACAAGGCATTCGCACTGTTTTTATTCATGTCGTCAACGCTGTCAATAATTACTATCCTCCAACCGTTGTTGTATGATGTTTTGGAAAGAAATTCCACCGCCTCACGAACTTCATCAATCCGAATATATGCCGACTTTTTCAATCCCGACAACTCTTCATCATCAAGCGGTTCACCACTTTGAATCGCTTTAATAACCTTTCTGCGTTCCGTATCCGTCCAACTGCGTTCCAAAACCTTTAAATCAGGATAAGAACCGTCTGCCACCTGTTTGAAAACAACATCATTTTCCGGAACATTCAGTGTAGAATATTTATCTTTATTCGCTTCATTCGCCCAAAATAAAAATTTTGCTATTCTGTATGCCAGTGTAGCCTTACCGCATCCCTGCGAGCCATAAAGAATCCAAGCATGATGAAGTGTGTTTTCCTTCCATGAGCGCAAAAAAATCTGTTCTGCAGTATCTTGCCCCAATAAAAACGGATTATTTTTCGGATAAATTTTTTGCACTTCATCTGCCATCAATCTATACTCCGAATTTCTGTTCAATCGCCCGCATTATTCTGGTATGCACGGTTTCAACATCACCGGTTGCATCAATAACCATACATCTTTGCGGCTCCTGCTTAGCAATCTCTAAAAAACCTTTGCGTAAATTTTGATGAAATTCCATGTCTCTGCTTTCAAAACGAAGTTCTTTAGTCTCCATTCCCTGCGCTTTGGAAAACGAGCGACGCATACCTTCTTCCGGCGCAATATCCAGAATCAGTGTCAAATCAGGTTTAAAATCGCCGGCAACAATTTGATATAACCCATCCAACACCGATAAGTCTATCCGCTTGTTATAACCGAAATATTGATACGCCTTTGTAGAATCGGCATAACGGTCACTTATAACCCATTTTCCCTGTTTCAAGGCCGGCCATACCAAATTCTGCAAATGAATTCTGCGATCGGCAAAATACAACAGACATTCGGTGATTGCATCAAATTTATCCTTATCTCCGGTCACCAACATTTGCCGCAAAACCGCACCGTCCGGAGTTCCTCCCGGCTCTTTGGTGGTTATTGTTTCTATATGCTTTAGTATAAGAGAATCGGCTAACAGTTTGATTTGGGTTGATTTTCCACAACCTTCACCACCTTCAAGAGTTATAAATTTTCCATTCATTACTTGGCACCGAAAATAAAGTATTTAACATTAGCCCAAAACTTTCCGGCAAAACCAACCTCTTTAATTTCTTTACCGGCAACCAGCGGAACACTTAAGGACGGCTGACCTTCTATTTCTATATTCAATTTTCCGATTTGTTGTCCCTTTGCTATCGGTGCTTTAATCGGTTCATCAAATTCTGCCGTCGCTTTAACATTTTCTACCTTACTGTTATGAACCGTTTTTACAACATTGTCGGCAACTACCAGAGGAACACTTTTTTCTTGTCCATACCAAACAGCAGCCTCGGCAATTTGTTGATTTTGCTTAAATATCGTATAATTTTTAAATTCCCTGAAGCCCCACTCCATCAGGCGTTCGCTTTCTTCCGAGCGCTGTTTATTTGATTCCATTCCGCTCATTACTCCGATTAAACGTCTGTTTCCTTTAACGGCGGATGCGGCCAAGCAAAAACCTGCTTCTTCGGTATGTCCGGTTTTCAAGCCGTCAGCTCCTTTCATGGAATAAAGCAACGGGTTGCGATTTCCCTGTTTAATACCGTTATATGTAAACTCTTTTTCACTGAAATAGTGGTATAAATCCGGAAATTCTTTAATGATGTGACGAGAAAGAATCGCCAAATCTTCCATAGACATTTTTTGGTCCGGATGCGGAAGTCCGGTAGAATTGGCAAAGGAACTGTTTTTTAATCCGAGCTGTTTTGCTGTTTTGTTCATCAGCATGGCAAATTCTTCTTCCGAACCGGAAATATTTTCGGCAACAACAATACACGCATCATTACCGGATTGAATAACAATACCTTTGATAATATTTTCTACACTGACATTGTCCCCGATTGAAAGAAACATTGTAGAACCGCCGGTTGCCGCCCCGCCTTTACGCCATGCATTTTCACTGACGGAAAATGTATCATCCAGCTTTATGGAACCATCCTTAATTTTGCTCATCAAAATATAAACAGTCATCAATTTGCTCATAGAAGCGGGAGGAACTGCCTGTTCTATATTTTTTTCAAACAAATATTCTCCGGTTTCATAATCAACCAGAATGGCATTCTGTGCTGCCGTTTCATAACCATGCGCATTGGCAACAAACAAAAAAGACAAACTTAAAACACTTGCGCTCAATTTATTGAATTTCATTGTAATCTCCTATTTTCTTTCTATTCTTGCACCTTGAATACCATAATATTTTATTTTTGCTAACGAAACTTTTGCTTCTTCCTCGCGGCTGAAAGGCCCCATAACCACACGATAATATTTTGTTCCGCCGACACTTGCCTCCACAATATGACTGCTACCGTATTCTTTCAAACGAACCAGCAATTTGTGGGCTAAATCATATTGCGTAAAAGAACCGGCCTGAATATAATAATACCCCGGTTGATATTGGTAAGAATTACTTTTTTTGGCAACTGTTGAAGCCTTATTCGGATTTTTTGCCGCCGAACCGTAAATACCGGTATCAGGCTGCAATGCAACATTATTCGGAACGGCTGATGTTTCCAAAGCTTTGTTTATTCTGCCTCCGTCTTTGGTCGCGGCACTGCCGTAAACTGCTTGTTCTACCTTACCGTCTTTGGCTGCATCATATTTTCCGACAGCAATACTTTGCCCTCCGGCACTGGCATAAATTTGCGATTTCGCAGCTTCTTTTTCAGATATTTCTATGCGTTCTGCCGTTGATTCGGACAGTGACGGTGCCGGAGTGGCAGATGCTGCCAATGCTTCACCGGCAGGAGTTTCCTGTCCCAGCATTGCCGCTTTCAAAGCCTTACTTTCTTTTGCCATTATTTCTACACGAACACGGGTCGTTCCCTGTCCCAAGTATCCCAAAATTTGGGCTCCGCGCTTAGATAAATCTATAATTCTGTCTTTCACATACGGTCCGCGGTCATTAACGCGCACCACCACAGCTCTGCCGTTTTGCAAATTAGTCACTTTTACAATGCAAGGCAACGGAAGAGTTCTGTGAGCGGCAGTCAATGTATTCATTTCGTAGTGTTCACCGTTAGCGGTCGGCTTTCCGTTAAAATCTTCACAATACCATGAAGCAATACCTTCTTCTTTGTAATTGTAATCTTCTTTCGGATAATACCAACGACTGCCTATCTTATACGGTTTGCCTATTTTATAAATTCCGCCGTATTTTTTTATTATTTCTGCTTGAGCCTTCGGGGACAGCCCTGCCAGTTCAGGTGTTCCGTTGGAACATGAACTCAATAAAATTGTTACCCCGAGAAGAGCAAAAATTAACCTTATACAATTCATTACTTTTTTTTCGTTTCAAAATACATTTGCGATTTAAGTTATACCTGTTTTTTGTTTGCCGCAAGAAATATTGCAAAGTTATGCCTATTATTTCCGGCTTCTTTTTTGCGGGAGCGGAATCACAAAACCTTTTGCCGTTTCATAATTTTTCATCTTATTTAACAGTTGATAATCAGGATATCCGTCTTGCGGCAAATGAGCCTTTTTTTGCAGTTTTTTAACGGCTTCGCGTGTTTGCGGCCCGAGTTTTCCGTCTTCTTTGATTTTTTTAGAAAAAATTTTGTTATAAAATTTTTGAATCTCCCTGATTTCATCATTATTCATAACATAAAGCGAACCGGCTGTCAGCGGAACATATTTTTTGTTTTGGTGTTTAATGTAGTCAGCCAATATTGCCACAGCCAAAGCGTAATTATCAGAATGATTCCATATCATAATGCGTTTAAAGTTTCCAAATACCAGATATGCCGGACCTTTTCGGCCGTCAGGCATAATTACGGAAGCTTTCATATCATCATCAAAATTAAGCTTACTGCCATCATACGACAAAACACCGAGTTCTTTCCATTTAGAAACTTTTTTGGTAATTTTGCGACCGACATCTTTATAATCAAAGTCCCAAGGCACCTCAATCCGTTTTCCCCATGGTTCGTCTTGTTTCCAACCAAGTTCATGCAAATAATTTGCCGCCGAAGCCAAAGCATCCGGAAAAGATGTCCAAATATCCGGAACTTTATTGCCGTCATAGTCAACGGCATAATAATTGTATGTAGAAGGCATAAACTGAAAATGCCCCATGGCACCGGCCCAAGAACCTTTGATTTTTTCACCGGAAAGTTCATGTTTTTCCATAATTTTCAGCACATTATACAACTCATTTTTAAAAAACTTTGAACGCCTGTTTTTGTAGCTTAAATTGGTAAGACTATCTATCAGATTATGTTTTCCCTTATTTTTACCGAAATTTGTTTCCACCGCCCAAAAAGCCGTTAAATAATACAAAGGAACACCGTATTTTTCTTCTATATCTTTGTATTTCTTGCTGAGTTTGTTATATTCCTTACGTGCCTGACGAACCCTATCGGCATTCACCAACCTGTTTACATAATTGCAAGTTGTCAAAATAAATTCTGTTTGCTTTTTGTCGCTCTGCACCACCGCAGAAACTTTGTGATAATAATTTTTACCCTTATAAGCACGGTCAAGCGTTTTTTGAGATATGCCTTTGGCAAGCATTTCTTTTTGTAAATTCTGAATGAACACAGTCCACTCCTTTGGAGGAGTAGCTTGCTGTGCGGCTAAGCAATCTGCAATTATCCACAAACAAAATACGGATAAAAAAACAAACCTTAACGAATGCTTCAACATCTTTCAGAAACCACCTTTTTTCAAATAATCCCCAGGCATTGATATCCCTCGCATCATTGCAATTTTTTCAGCCGGTGTCATTGCTCTCTTCGGTTCGGAATAAACAGTAGCCGGACTTTCGGCAATTCCGCGTTCGCTATCGGAACCGATATTAACGCTGTTTTGCGGTTGTTCGGCATTTTCAATGCCGGCATTTTTTGCCTCATTGTTGTCAAACAGCGACATCAACTTGCCACTTAGCTCATCATTGTAATCACCCACGTCATTAATTTGATTAAAAACATTATCACTTTTCAGGTATGCAAGTTTATCGGCAACATCTTGCGCAAACGATAAAGATTGTTGTTTCAAATTGAATTTCAGATTTTCTTTACTCATCAATTTTCTTCCAAAATAATCTTGCCGGTTTGAGCTACTATCTGACTATCCAAAACCCAACGATTTATTAAAATCACTTTTTCTTCTTCAATTCCCATTGCATCGGCACAGTCTACAATGATATCCAGTTCATTATCGTGCAAGTCTTCGTCAATATTTGCCAGAACACATAGTTCTTTAATCAACTGCAAAGCATGCTTGCGGTCAGCAATCTTACGAGCTTCGGCAACACAATCTATACTATCCGCCATTTTTATAATACCAACCACAGCATCACCATCTACTCCGAAATGCTTAGCTATTTCTTTTAAGAACTTTACTTCTTCTGTATCAATATTACCATCAGCCTTAATCATTCGGCAAAAAATTTTAAGAAAAACTATTTTTTCTTCATTTGTAAGTTCTTTTATGTATTCACCGTCCATTATTTTCCTCCGTTTTTTTGTGCAACAAACAATACGGTATACCTTGTATATTGATAGTATTTTCTTGAAATGTCAATCTCTATCCCTATTTAATTCTCTGAATTTTCATTTTTCCGCACAAATAAAATATGGCTACCTGCAAAGTCATAATATTTCATCAAAATATCCGTTTTAATATCATATTTTTCACTCATCAAAATCTCCTTCTTGTGCATCAATCATTCGGCAAAAAAATTTGATAAAACTACAAGATTTATGCCTTATTTAGCTTTAATTTCATACAAAAAATCCATTGATGTTTTATTGTAATATTCGGACAACAAATTTTCGTCAATTTCAAATTGTTTGCCGCCCATCTTTTCGCTGAATTGATATTTTCTGTAAATCACTAATTTAGGCTTTTTTGTTTTGATTAGTTCATTGATATCAAACGGTTCTGCATAATTATACAGTGTTTCATCCAATTTTCCCAAAAAATGCCAGAAAAACCAATAGTAATGAACATCTTTGTTAAATATCCCCAGTGGAATAAAAGGAGTATTTAAGACATAGTCATCCTGTGTCGTATTTTTTGAAATCAGAGAAATGACATTCAACGTTGTCAATGTTTTATCTGCCTGTGTATTTTCAAAAGTGAAAAATTTTAAATTTGCCAAAAGCAATAACAGACAAACAACATAAGTTGACAGTTTCCATTTGCGATAAATTTCCGCCAATACCAAAGATATTATTACGGAATTATATAGCAGCAGTATTTTGAAATAATAAATTACCGGAGAAAAGTAAAAAGCACGCAATAAAAATTCCGCATAAAAACATAAAATCAGCGTTGCCACATAAATGTTGCGATTTTTGCAAAGCAAAAACAAAGAACATCCCGTATCGATAGCAAAAATGATATAAAAATCAGAAAAATCCGTTGCTTTTTCCGGTACCACGGATTGCATTTGTGAGTTGATTATCCAATTAAGCTGAAAATAACGTTCCAAATTGCCGGAAAAATACAAAAACATAACCGCCGAACACAAAATCACTGCCGGAATTACCGCAGCTTTTGCCAACATTTTTAAACCGATTTTTTTCGTATAAATAAGATATATTCCGATAATACCCAGCGGCAAAGCAAGAAAAATAATTGTTTGCAAAAACAAAAATCCGATTGTCAGAAAAGCCGCACACAAACTTAAATCTTTTTGTTTTTCATCACGAATAAAGCGGAAAAAATAATATACCGCAAGCATAAAAAACAGCTGCATAAACAAGTCCGGCTTAAATTGAGCCAATGTCTGTTGCACCACAAATGATGCACAATAAATACTGATGGCCAGCAATCCGGTAATTCTGTCCGAAATAAAGTCTTTTATTATGCGATATACAACATACAAGGTAGCAAACGATACCAAGCTCATGATACCTCTGATAACGAAAAATACCATGATGTTTCTGTTACACATACCGACAATCGGCGCAAATAAATACCACATCAAAGGGTGATGATGCTCAAAAAAGTCCTTGTATGGAACTTGTCCGTTCCATACTAACCACGAGGCGTGGATATGCTCCAAATCATCAGTTATTGCCTGATAACCGATAAAAATATTAATAAATACACTTAATGCACTTATACCAATCAAAAACAGCAAAATTCGGGAAAAACATTTCTCACTCATCACAATCTCCTTCCTGTGTCTCACCGTCCAATACCGTTAAATGCAAAAATGTTACCGGTTTTATATCGGTTCTTGCAAAAACACGTCGTCTTATTTGCCCTCTGATAAACTCTTCTATCTTTCCGCGATTGCTTTCAGACTGCAATTTTTCTTCCACTAATTTCCATACTATGTGCAAGATTTCGGCAGCAAGTTTGTTCCACTCATTTTCTTCCAAAATATCTATTGAAGACATTTGTAAATCCAACAGTTTTTTTTCTTTTATTACCGCACTGATAAACAGCGTGCAGTTATAGGCAATCCGTCGGCGATTTTTAATCAGTTGCGAACCCAAAGAAACAGGTCTGTTTCTATCCCAGCCGATAATATCAAACCCGACATTTTCCAGTAAACTGATGTGGTTTTCGCTCAGCAGGCACATATCACCGTTTTGTGCCGAAAATACTTCTTTTATGCCGCAACTCAAAGCAAATCTTTTGTGTTCACGAATAAACTTTTTATTGCCGTGAACCGGTAAAACAATGGCAGGTTTCAACAAACCATACATTTTTTTCAAATCATCACGATTGGCATGCCCCGAAGTATGAACCAAATCCGTTTCATCCGTGATTACGGTTGCCCCCATCTCCGAAAACTTATCCTGCATCCGCTCAATTTTATCTTCATTTCCCGGAATCATTTTAGAAGAAAAAATAACGGTATCTCCCTTCCCCGGTTTGACATATTTGTTTTCACCGTTGGCTATATTGCTTAATGCACTGCGATAATTTGCCTGCGAACCGGTGCATATATACATTGCTTTGTCGGAAGGAATTTCCTTGGCATCATCAATGGTATGCACGGCCGGAACATTTTGGAAATAACCGCATTCTTGAGCAATTTTTACGTTTTCCACTAAAGTTCTTCCGAGCAATATCGGCGTTCTGCCGGCCTTGTCTGCCGCCATAATCAAACTTTCCAAACGCATTAAGTTAGAGGCAAAACACGTAACAATCAATCCACCTTCTATTTGCGGAATTAATTTATATAAATTTTCACGCACATCAGATTCCGAAGGCGCTTTTTGCTCAACCATCACATTTGTGGAATCGCAAACAAGCATGGAAACACCTTCATTGGCAAAATTTTTCAATGCCTCAAAATCGGTATGCAGCATAGAAAGAGCTTCATCATCAAAACGCCAATCGGTAGCATGCAAAATATTGCCGTATTTTGTGCGAATGGCTAAAGCACTTGTTTGCGGCACCGAATGAGCAATGGAAATAAATTCAACTTCAAATTCCGGTAATGAAATATGCCGATTTTTATTTACCGAAATCAAAGGAACGGTATCCGCCATCTTAAATTCTTCCAATCTTGATTTTACCAGTCCGAGGGTGAAATCCGTGCCATATACCGGACATTGTAAATGTGGCCAAATCTGCGCAATAGCTCCCAAATGGTCTTCATGCCCGTGCGTAATGAACAAACCGACAATATTTTCACGGTAATCATCTAAAAAATCAGGTGATGCATAAGCCAATTCCATACCGGGATATTCATCCAACAAAAAGCCGTAACCGCAGTCAACAACAATCATTTTACCGTCAACGGCATAAACATACATATTCATCCCGATTTCATCAGCACCGCCAAGCGGCAAAAAATATATTCCTTTTTTACTAAACTCTTTCATTTTCAACCCTTTGTTTCATAAAAAACATCACCAACCATAACTTTAATCGTTTCATTTTTGCATTGCAGTAACAGGTTTGCTTGCTCATCAATTCCGGCAAAAATCCCCTTTAACTGTTTTTGTTCTTGTTTTATCACGATTTTATCACCTACACCTTTGGCAAAATCCATCCATTCACTGCGCAAAGCTTCATACTCTCCGGCCGAATATTTTTGCAAATTTTCATTAAACTTATGCAAATATATTTGCAAAAAATTCTCTGCATCCGTATTTATGCCGTTTTCAGCCAATGATGTTGCCGGATACAATAAAGTGCTTTCTTTCGGACTTTCGGCAACATTAACCCCGATTCCCACTATTATGTATTCGCCCTCTGCTTTTTCCATCAGAATACCGCTCATTTTTTTGCCGTCAAGCAGAACATCATTCGGCCATTTTAATTTCACATTTGCATCAGCTGACAAAAATTTCACGCTTTGAGCCAGACTCAATGAACTGATTATAACCAACTGTCCCAAATTTTTCAAATCAAACTCTAATGCCACTGAAAAAAACAAATTTCCGGCTTTGGTCACCCATTTTCTTCCGCGTCTTCCCCTGCCGGCTGTTTGCGACAAAGCCCTCACCACTACTTTTTTTTCTTTTTGCAAGCAAAACTTTTTGATTTCGTCATTAGTGCTGCCGATTTCATCATAACAATAATATTGCCAATTTTCAATTTCAGCCAAGTGTTCCCTCCGTCATAAACTTAATATTTGCAATCAGCCATTCCGGCTTCAAACTTACCGACAACATCAATAAAGCATTGAACAGCATAACGGCATATATACCGCGTTCCGTGCGGTCAAAAACAGTATTTCCTCTTGCAAAATACAAAGTTCGGATAATCTGCAAATATGCAAAAACCAAAACAGCCGTTGTTCCCAAAATCATAAACAGCATATAAGGATGATTGTTAATCACCAAATTATGCACCGAATTAAACAACCCGATAAACCCCAAAAAGGGAGGAAAACCGACCAATGAAAATAAATATGCCGTAATCATTGCCGAAACATAAGGTTTTTTGCGGGCAGCTCCGGACAAATCATTCAGCATAAAAAGATATTCACCCTTGCTTTTCAAACCGAACAAAGACACCATTATGCCGTATGTTGCCAACAAAAATACAAGCAAATAAATCGTCAGATTAACAATGTCACCTGATTTGAAATTTTGCATCAATAAAATCATCATCCCGAAATGATACATTGAGCCGTATGATATAATTTTTCGGATGTTCACAACGCTGCACGCTCCCAAAGCACCGCCAAACATAGACAACAACGCTATTGCTCCGTATATGATTCCCACTTGCGTATGAAAAGGCATAAACATTGTCATATTAAACCTATTCCAAACAGAAAAAATAACTATCGGCGGAAATAATGTAAAATAAGCCATTACCGGTAAAATTGTCTGTCCCAATGTTTCCGTATACCAAAAGTGCAACGGAGCCGCACCGAGAATAAACACAAAACAAAAAACTAAAAGCAGAACTAAAATATAAGCTGCCGAAGAAGAGTTATTTATTAATAAATATTGCTCTATGTCCGTATATTGCAAACTACCGTTATCTAATCCTAAAGCAACGGAGCATAAAATCAAAATAATTCCGCAAACAAAGCAGCTTAAGGCATAAACAAAACCGAAAGAAGAGCCTTTTTTATTGTCGGAATGTCTGAAAATCAAATAATTTCCAAGCATTAATCCGCAAAGCAAAAATGGCACAAAAGCAAAGTTTGTTACATCAATCAAAATGTTACCGCTCAAAATTCCGACCAGCAGTCCTTCACAATACAGTGTTCCGGAAGTTGACATTGAAGAATGCCAACGCCGCGCCAACAACAGCAAAGATAATGCACACACATATATAACACAGCTGAAAAGCAAAGTATAGTAATCAGCGGCAAAAAACTGTTTATTTATCGGTTTGTTGTAAAAAACAACTTCAAAAAAGAACGAAGCCAATACAAAAAACTCCGTTACATGCCATGGCAGAGTATTAGATTTACTGAAATACGAAAACAAAGGGACACTGAAAATTCCCAAAAGCAAAATCAGCCAAGGCATACCATATATAAAGTTTTCCAGCATTCAGCCTCCTAAAACACAAACCACATCGGGTCAAAAAATGACAGCAGTAATAAGCTTATAACACTCATCCAAAACATAACTTCCGTATTTGACAAATCCGTAACACCTGAATATTGGTTTACAGAGCTACTTTGAATATGCATATCATACAATTCGTTAATCAAAGAAGTTGCCACCAAACAAATAGCCAAAACAACAAATGTGCCGATAACAACATTTTGAGCAAACAAAGCGGAAATCAGCACAAAATTACTCCAGAAAAATGACGATATCGGCAAACCTATTGCTATCAACACAAAAAAGGAAAGCACTTTGGCAAATTTCGGCATATACGCCAACATTCCGTGATAATTTCCGTTATTACCGACATTTTTTTCTTCCATTTTAATATCCAAAACAACTAAGGAAGCACCTACTATCATAAAAATAAACAAAGAATAAGCTATGTTCATTTTCAGCGTATCCGTCGGCAAAATCACCGCCAATAAAAACAGCATATAATATACGGTGTTATACGAAAACAGTTTATATAAAAATTCCTTATTTGCGAATCCGATTAAAGCAATAAAAATCATTGTTAAGATGCTTAAAATTTCAATAAACGGAACCAATAACTCCACACTTTCGGGAACGCACAACGGCCAAAAACGAATCATTGCGTATAGTCCGGTTAACGGCAGCATATTCCCTACAATGTATACCAACGGATTTTTCACTCCGTAATTGACTGACGAAAACCAATAATGAAAAGGCCAAACCGGTATTCTGGAAATGAAAGCGAAGCAGCTCATCAGCCAAACAGCAATTCCGATACGCTTGTTCATGTCTATAAATGCTATATTTTCAAGCAATATATTACCGTGATAAAATCTGTATAAAAATGCCATTGCCGCCAACAGACAAAATACTCCGCAAAAATTATACATAAAAAAGCGGGATACCGGCAATGTGTTCCGGTCATAACCGAACAACCCGCTCAACATAAACATCGGAAGCAACATGGCTGCATAAAAAATATAAAAAGAAACAATGTCATCCGCAATAAAAAATCCGGTCATTGTCCAAACAAAATAAAGCATCACCAGCATCAGTGATTTATTCTTCCGCATTTGCTCTGCCAATCCGGCAAGTCCGATAATCAATGCCAAGTATACTCCGAGTAATATAATCAGCGAAAAACTGTTGATGCCGAATGATATTTTTAAGTTTAAAACATTTATCCAATCATACGTTTGCATTATGTGTCTGGTTGCGGTTTCATCATCTCCGATTTTTGAAAACAAAAGCAAAATCATTAAAAGTTCGGCCGACATGGTAAAAATCGCAACGTTAAAAGCATTGCCGGTATTCTTTGGAGCAAGCATAGCAAACAGACAACCGATAAGCGGCAATAAAAACATTATCATCAACAAATCAGGCATCAGTTTTTACCTCCCGTAAATTCGGCAAACAGCAGGATTCCCGCTATGGCAATAACAGCGAACAAAATTCTGCCGACAAAAACGGAATGTATGCTGCGAAAAATTCGGATTAATCTTTGCAACATCACAATAGTTGTTCCGATTATAAATTTCTCTAACAATTTCCAATCAATCAGAAGCCACAACAAACGTCCGACATATTGCAAAATATTGTTAAAAGCGGTGCCGTAAGCAACCGATTCCGATGCCATTTTTTGCAGGTATTTAACTTCATACAGACGACTGGTTTCGGTTAGCGGATTTACATACGTCAATGCCAAAAAAGAAGCAGTAAAGCCCCAAACGACGGCACTTTGAATATTAATATTGCATATCATATAAATCATCATCACTAAAGGCAACAACGCATACACAAAGTATTTATGAGATTCTGTCCTATGTTGTTTCGTATTTTGTTCACCGTTAAAATAAGTTTGATGCGCCATATTACTTAAGCCCAAAACAAACAGAACGGCAAAACTCCAGATGTAGTATCTGTTTGAATTATTGTATATTTTTTCCAACAAATCTGCGGTTATCGCTACAGTGACCGTCTGAATCAATAGCGGTAAAAAAGCACACAACCCTGAACAAAACCTGCTTTTGGTTATTTGAAAAAACGAATCCTCTCTGTTTGCGCACACATAAATCAAATATATGGAGCTGCTGAACAGGTAAAAACACATCATTAATGCGGTAAAACTACTGTTCCAAACAAATCCGGAAAAGCGTAGCAACTCAATAAACACACCCCAAAACATCATTTGCATATATATCATTTTTCCACGCAAACTGCTGCTTATCACCAATCCTAACATTCCCCACAAAAGCGTAAAAATGCAAGCCGCATTCAGATATATATTGAAATATGGTGAAGCACTCCACAATGCACTGAATTTTAATAATAAGACCAGAGCCGCTGCCGGTGAAAACAAAAACATAATACTTTGCAAGCGGTGCAATCTTAGGCGCCGCAGAGAAATTATGCCAAACTGAAATATAAAAATACCGAATTTTATTAAAACTGCCGTCAAACCTATAACGGTTATAAAATTAAGGTAGCGTCCGGTGCTTTTATAGTTCAGAATTTCGCGCATATCAAGCGAATCAACTCGTCCGTTAATCACTGCCAGCACCATAAAAATCATCATATCGGCGACCATATTGGCGATAGAATATTCTTTCAAAGCGCGAATCTTTTTTCCGACAAATGCCGCCAATATATCAACAATAAACAACATAGAAAGCAGTTGCACAAAATTATTGCTCGTTACCATCATCATCAAAGCAGTCACATTAAACAGCAGCAACGCATTGTAAACATTTTTTCGTTCTTCGTAACGAACAAACGCATTATTACCGATAGTTATCAGAGTCAGCAAAAAAAACGGCAAAATCAGTTCGTAATTATAATAATTGGAAACAATATCAAACTTAATGTCACCGCTCGGGGCGCTATTCCAAACAAACGAAAACACTTGTGCGCTTTGGCGTTGCAGTCCGCTCAAAAAATCTAAAAAAACCGCACTTACGGAAAAAAATACACCGACGGAAAGAATCTTATCGGTTTTTACACCGACTCTCATCAAACAAAAAATGCCGATAATAAATAAAAGAAGTGCCGTATAAGCAATCATCCATCAACTCTGAATAAACTACGAAGCAATAAGGCTGTTTACATCCTTAACAAAACGCATAGGAACAATATATTCGCGTTCAACATCATCATTTTCTATTTCAACAACCAAAACTTCACTCACAGATTTCAAAGGAGAACGAGCACCTTCTTCAATACCGCGGAAAGCAATGGAACTTTCTTGAGAACGATATAACAGAGCGCTGTCGCTGCCATCATATATGAAACGAGGGTTTTCCGGACCACCGGCACAACTCTCCATCATAATCATAATCTCGCCTTTTGCATTTTGCAGTATGCTGTATTTACCTTTTTGCCCTAAATCATTACTCAAAGCCATAATCTACCTCATCTGTAAATAAATTAATCACCTTCATTTTTAACGGATACTAACACATAATTATTAATAAATAAACACATATTTCACTTTTTTTAACTTTTTTTATTTTTTTTATTGACTTGTGCGATTTTATTTAATATAAAGCATACCAGTTCAAGAGTTCGTAGCTCAGTCGGTAGAGCATTTGACTTTTAATCAAAGGGTCCCGGGTTCGAATCCCGGCGAGCTCACCAACAAAGAGAAGCCGCCTTCGGGCGGCTTTTTTTTTGTTGGTGCAAAGCGAGATGAGGATTTGAACCCGGGAGAAGCGGGTTTGACAAGGAGGAGAGGCACACGGGAGTGTGCCGGTGAGGCATAAGCCGAACGACGACGCAGCGGCGAAGCCAATCCCGGCGAGCTCACCAAAGAAAAACAAGGACTTAAGGCAAATTGCTTAAGTCCTTTTTCTTACATAGGAAATCATATTCGTCCGCCAAAAAAGGAGCTGCTCAAAATTATCGGCACAACGGCAACCGTCAAAATACACCGGTTTCTCTATTGTGTTGCCAATATCAGCGTTATCGCCGCAAACAACAAGAGCAGAATCCATTTAACGGCAATTCGCTGATATACGACTTTTGCTCCGCAATAAATGCGCACCCTATTAATCAGAATAATCCAAATTACCGAAAGATACGTAATTGCCGTAGTATATGCCGGATTTGGAGTATAGTGCATTGCCATGTTAATGCTTATCATACCCATAATGAGGAATATGAGAAAATATCCCTGCTTAATATTATTAATATCAAACATTTCCTTTATTACTGTTTTCTTTTTCGGACTCAACAGCAGATTAATGAATCCGATTATCCAACCGGTAAAAGCGACTCGGTTAAAAGTCAGAGCCAATAGATATCCGTCATTGTATTCGGTAATTACTTTATTGCTGATATCTATTAACGAAGATAAAAGCAACAAAGGAAAAACTTCTTGCAAGCAATTTTTGCCTATACTTTGATTCCGATATTTTATGACGGCGCAGATTATTGCCAAAAGCGAAGCCAAAATTATTGCCGAACGCGTGGGATTTTCTAAGTATGTATCAATGATTGCAGGCTTCAGAAACAACCATAATATAAATACTATCAAAACCGTAAGCGGACGGACGGCATTCACATTTTCCGCACCAAACTTATGAAATGCCTGAAAATATTTATAATCCATATACGCAATAGTTATCCCTTGAAACAAAACTATAGCATAAAACTGCCATGGAAAAATATGGTGATAAATCAACACCAGCGGAGTTGCCGCCGCAGCTGTCAAAAAACCGCGATATATGATAAAAATTTCGGCTTTCAGTTTACTTTCCTGATTACAAATATGATAAACAGCATAAATAAAACCGGTAAGAAGAGCTAAAATAAACCACATTTACCTATTTTCCTCCCGATTTTTTATCCGTAAATTCTGAAATTTGTTTTATCTCATCTGCCGAAACATTATATTCGGGCATCAGATTCAACAAATACGTTCCGTATTTTTCCTGCGTAAATATCTCTTTGGTTTTGCGGTAATTCAAATCAAAAATCCACGATATCACTTGTAAAATGCGGTCGGCAAAAGAATAAACGGTTGCCGATAAAATCGTTTGTTCGGCAAAAAATTGCCGCATAACCGTTTCCGATAAACCGGCATATTTGGCTTCATCCGGCAAAAGCTTGTAAAATATATCTTTCCGCAAATGGTCATCACTTTTGATTTTTGCTAAATTGGCCAATTTATCGGCATCTCTGACAAGATAAAGAATTTTCTTTGCCGCATCAGCTTGCGGACTTTGTTCTGCCTCTGCCCACAATGCAGACTTTTTCACCTCATCCATCATTTTACCATGATAACGAATTGCCAGCAGTATCCTGATATCGTTATAAAGCGGATTCTGCCTCATGGTATTATATCCGATTAAACCATGGTCATACCGGTTCAAAACCTCGGAATTTGCCTCCAGATGAGGAGTATTATAACGCAAAACAGCCTCTTCAAAACGACCGACATCATGAAACAACAAGGCTTTTTGAGCATACTTTTTAAAGTCTTCGGACAAATTTTTCAGTTCGTCCGTTTCCTGCATAATAAGTTCGCCGGCACGCAGAACTTCCACAGAATGTCTATATTTATGATTAATGGACTCCTTAAAAAAGGAATCGTCCGGAACTGATTTTACAGCCTCCCGATAATATTTTTTAAACTCAATAAAATCTTCCGTCATCACGGCAGCTACCCTCCTCAATGAGGCGGATTTTATATCATTGATGTCAAAAAATCAAACTCTATATTTTTCACTCAAAAATCCATTCAATCATATTTTCATTGTCGTTTGATGTTGCCGCGTCTGCTTCCGGCAAGGTATAGCGTGTGCGCAAACAATATCCGTAATACGAAGTATATCCGGCATAACAATCACTTACACACCCAACACCGCTTTGCACAACTTTAGCGCCGCAACTGCCGCAACTCATGTAGCCATTTGCGGTTACACAGGATTTTGCAATTTCCACATTTGTAAAAACACCATTATATCCGTTAAAAAAATCTGCCCCCAAAAAAACATCATCACGCATATTAATATATTGCAAGTTAGGTGCTTTATGAAACGCTCCGTAACCTATTTCCGTTACATTCGGTATATCAATACTTGTTAATCCGGCTCTGTTAAATGCATCACGTCCGATAGATGTTACGCTTTCCATTCCGCTGATTTCCGTCAGGTATGTTTCTCCGACAAAAGCACTAACTCCAATTTTTGTAACATTACCGCCTACAACTGCTTTTGTAACCATTTTACCGGACCATGGTGCATCAGATTTCCAAAAGTTCGGGTAACCTGAATTTCTCGTTGCTGTATAATTTCTCATATCCCCTTCACCGGAAATGGTCAGTGTACCTTTAGATAATGTGCAGGTTACATTGCTTCCTTCGGCTCCGCAATCCCATGAACCGCAATAGGCTCCGTCTTCATCTGTTCCGGCGGTAGTGGCGGTTGCCCCATTGCACACTGCCCTCGCCTCGCTCACCAAACCAAGACATAAAACAAACGTAAGAGTAGAAAATGTCATTGCGAGCCGCAGGCGTGGCAATCTCCAAAAACAAGCGGCTCTTGTAAATAAGGATTCTTTATTTATACTTTCCTTGATGAGGGAGATTGCCACGTCGGCGTTAAAACGCCTCCTCGCAATGACGTTTCCTGTGTTTCTAAATTTTTTCATTTTCTTTCTCCCATAAAATTAAAATCAAAAAAACCACCTCAATTTTTTGAAGCGGTCAGGGGAGTTCAGAAATCATACTATGTGAAATGACTATTGTGACCTTTAGCTTAAAAATAAGCCTGAACATACGTCAAAATCTCCCCGACCAAAGCGGGGATTTAAAACCAAAAAAGTGTCCCTAACCATACCATATCCAAAAACTCGGATAAGCAAAAAGAACACCATCTCGGCATCACATAGTAAGAGCCTCTGACAGCCCCGAACCTCTTTTAAAAGGTTCATTTCAAATGACTACTCGCCATTCAGTTGTTATTTTAATACAAACGTGCATACAAAATCAAGCAAAAAATTTCACAGTCGTAGTTAAGCAAGCAATTACCGTGCTATTGATTCGGTTTATATTCTTGTGACGACTTGCCGGAGAATGACATCTTATTACTGTCATTCCCGGCCTTTTTTTACTCAAAAATCCACTCAATCATATTTTCGTTGTCGTTTGATGTTGCCGCGTCTGCTTCCGGCAAGGTATAGCGGAGTTTAATGATTTCACAGTATCCTTGATTTGTAGGGTAATACCCGTCGGCACAAAAAATATATCCATCATCCGGACGCCCCAAACACTCTTCCCCGTTCCAGTAATATTTTATGCTGTTACACTGCTCCTTACCGGCAAGAAGCACCAATCCGGAAATATCCGAATGTAAAGATGAAGAAAATTCCCCGTTCTCATCAGTTCCCCAGTGCATATAATCTTCTAATTCTTTTTTCAGATTATCACATTTTTCTTTTCCGCCTTTGCAGATAATTCTGATATTCTTAAAATCGTAATCCAAGGCATGATTATTCAGAGTAACGGAATCCGGCGCAATTAAGGTAATCAGATTTGTGCGAATAAAACTTGCAGTTCCCAAAGTTTCAAAAGAATCAGGTAAAACAACAGTGCTGAATCCGGTTGAATGTTCAAAAGCTGCATGTCCGGTGGACCTTACCGTTTCTCCCAGACTTATCTGTGTAGCATTACCCAGTCCGGCAAATGCGTAATTACCGATATTTGATACGCCCTGCACATCTATTGCCGTTATTTCTTCTCTGTATTCTCTCCACGGTGTTAAATAACGGGAATCATCATAATTTTCAAAATTTTTCCCTTCTTCAATTACAAAATTATTCATCACTCCGATTTCTCCGTCGGCTCCGCCGGAAATTTTAAGAGTTCCGTTTTCTATTATCCAATTACAATTTGTTCCGCACGTTCCGCCGGACACACCTGCTTTCGCCGCGCTTGCCATAATCAAAAATGCACTTAGCATCATCAAATTTAAAACAACTTTTGTCATTATGTTCCCTTTCGTTCATCACAAATAAAAAAACCGTCTGTTCAGACGGGCGGATGTTAGAAAACCATAATGAGACTACAATGGCTCAGCCTATTTGGCAAAAGCCTTATTTAGCTGACATCCGCTCAGATAAGCGAACACCAGTATATTAAAAGTCGTTATACCGACCAGCCTCATTAAAGGGTTTCTACGCCCTGAATTGTGTTTTTTTCACAATTCAGCAGAATTTTAGCAAATATCCGACTACTTGTAAAGCACGAATTGAAGATAAAAAAACTCCCCGAAAAAATTATCTCGGGGAGTTTTGATTTTTTACTTTAACGAAGTTGCTTAAGCAATGGTAACTTTACCACCGGCCTTTTCAACTGCCGCAACAGCTGCTTTGGAAGCAGAATTTACGGTAATTTCAATGCTGCTGGTAACAGCACCTCTGGCAAGCAAACGAATACCGTCAAGTTGTTTAGAAACAACATTAGACTTCAACAAGGTTTCAACGCTGATTGACTTGGCATCTAATTTGCCGGCATCAATAGCCTTTTGAATTGTATCCAAGTTTACAACGGCATAAGTCTTTGCAAACGGATTTTTGAAACCATGTTTCGGAAGTTGACGATAAATCGGCATTTGACCACCTTCAAAGCCCATTTTAGCACCGCCGGAACGAGCCTTTTGACCTTTGTGACCAAGTCCGCAAGTTTTACCCTTGCCTGATCCGATACCGCGACCAACGCGTTTGCGATTTTTGGTAGCGCCTTCGTTATCTTTTAATTCATTAAGTTTCATATCTTTATTCCTCAACTTTAACTAAGTGCGAAACCTTTTTAATCATACCGCGAACTGAAGGAGTATCTTCCAGCTCAACCTTACGTCCGGTTTTTGTTAAGCCTAAGCCCTTCAAAACCTTTTCCTGAATTTCAGGACGACCGATTGTGCTTCCTGTTCTGGTAACCGTAATTTTTTTAGATTTTTTAGTTGCCATGGTATTAAGCCTCCTCTTTTACTTCTTTTCCGGAAACGGAATTTTCGCGGCGGCTAACGATATCGCCTACCTTTTTACCGCGTTTTGCTGCAATCATTCTCGGAGAATTGATTGAAGTTAATGCGTTAAAAGTAGCCTTAATCATATTATACGGGTTGTTTGAGCCCAAAGATTTGGCAACCACGTCTTGCACACCCAGAACTTCAAATACGGCACGCATCGGACCACCGGCAATAACACCGGTACCGGCAGGAGCCGTTCTGAGCACAACCTTGCCGGCGCCGAAACGACCGGATACGTCGTGATGCAGAGTTCTTCCTTCACGCAACGGAATACGAATCATATTCTTTTTTGCTTCGTTTGTAGCTTTCACAATAGCTTCAGGAACTTCAGCAGCCTTACCGGAACCAAATCCGATACGCCCCTTTTGGTCACCCACAACTACAACGGCGGCAAAACTCATCGTGCGTCCGCCCTTAACTGTTTTTGCTACGCGGTTAACATGAACCAGTTTTTCAACCAACTCATCTTTAACTTCTTTTTTATTATGACGATCTGTAGATTGTACCATCTTACTCTCCTAGAATTTCAAACCAGCTTCGCGAGCTGCTTCGGCCAAAGCTTTAACACGTCCGTGATAAATATATCCGCCACGGTCAAATACAACTTCGGAAATTCCCGATTTTACAGCTCTTTGAGCAATAACTTTACCAATGAAGCCGGCAGCTTCTACGGTAGAAGACTTTTTGATGTTGGCTCTTACTTCTTTATCCAAAGTAGAAGCACTGGCAACGGTAGAACCTTTTACATCATCAATGATTTGCGCATAAATATGCTTTCCGCTGCGGAAAACAGACAGTCTCATCTTGCCGCTATTGGCAGCTTTAAGAGCTGTTCTTACACGCGCCTTTCTTCTTTCAAACAATTTTTTTGGTGTATTCATTGAATTATTCCTTATTTCTTCTTACCTTCTTTACGACGAACATACTCACCGGAGTATTTTACGCCCTTGCCTTTGTATGGCTCAGGTTTACGATACTTACGGATTTCGGCAGCAACTTGACCTACCAACTGCTTGTCTGCACCAAAAACTTTGATTTGAACCGGTGATTCACATGTGATTTTGATTCCATCCGGAGTCGGGAAAATCACATCATGTGAAAAACCTAATGACAAAACTAAGTTTTTGCCGTCCATACGAGCCTTATAACCTACGCCGACCAGTTCCATGTCTTTGGTGAAACCTTCACTCACACCTTTAATCAAAGAATTGATTTGTGCGCGAGTTGTTCCCCACAATGCTCTGGCTGTTTGGCTTTGAGACAAAGGAGATACTACTACTTTGCCTTCTTCCAATTTTGCCGCAACATGGCTGTCATCATAAGAATATGAAAGTTCGCCGAATTTACCTTTTGCGGTTACAACGTTGTCTTTAATGCTTAATTCTACACCGGCAGGAACAACAACAGGATATTTTCCAACTCTTGACATTGTTACCTCCTTAGAATACCTGACACAAAATTTCACCGCCGACATTGGCTTTTCTGGCTTCATTATCACTCATAACACCCATTGGTGTGGAGATAATTGAAATTCCCAAGCCGTTGTATACTCTCGGCAAATCTTTCACGCTTGAATAAACGCGACGACCCGGAGTGGACACACGGTAAATTTCGGTTATAACAGCTGTACCTTCATGGTACTTCAATTGAATACGAAGTTCATCAACACCAGGACGAACATTGCTTTTTTCATAACCGGCAATGTAGCCTTCTTTTTTCAAAACTTCCAACACATTTTCACGCAAGCGAGAAGCAGGTGATACTACATCACTCTTCTTTGCTCTTTGTGCGTTTTTAATGCGTGCGAGCATATCGCCCAAAGGATCAGTCATAGACATGATATCATTCCTCCTTACCAGCTTGATTTTACTAAACCAGGAATTTCGCCAAAGCTTGCCAAATCTCTCAATTCAACACGGCTTAAACCGAACTTTCTGTAATAACTACGTGAACGTCCCGTAATTTTGCAACGATTTCTGATACGGCATCTTGCAGAATTTTTCGGGAATTTTTGCAAAGCAAATTGTGCCTGCATTCTTTCTTCAGGTGAAGAATTCTTGTCCATCACAATCGCTTTTTGTTTTTGACGGCGATTAGCATACTTCTCAGCCATCTTTACTCTTTTCAAGTTTCTATATACCGAACTTGTCTTTGACATAGTAAAATCTCCGCTTATTTCTTGTAAGGAACGTTAAATGAGGTGAGCAAAAATTTTGCTTCTTCATCGGTCTTTGCCGTTGTGCAAATAACAACATCCAATCCTCTTACTTCATCTACTTTTTCGTAGTTGATTTCAGGGAAGATGATTTGTTCTTTAATACCAAAAGCGAAGTTACCTTTACCATCAAAGTTTTTACCTGTAATACCATGGAAGTCTCTGATACGCGGCAATGCCATGTTTACCAGTCTTTCCATGAATTCATACATTCTGTCTGAACGCAAGGTTACTTTGCAACCAATCGGCATACCTTCTCTTAATTTGAATGTAGCGATAGATTTGCGGGCCTTTGTCATAACCGGTTGTTGACCGGAAATCAAAGCCAATTCTTCCATTGCGCTGGTTACTTTTTTCTTATCGGTAACGGCATCTCCGATACCCATATTCAAAACAACCTTCGTCAGCTTTGGAATCTCGTGTGGATTCTTGTAACCGAATTTTTCCACAAGAGATTTCTTTATGACGTCGTTATATAATTTTTCAAAATTTGTCATAAAATTTTCTCCCATTAATCGATTACTTCACCGGATTTACGTGCAAAGCGTACTTTTTTGCCATCAACTGTTTTGTATCCGATTTTTGTTGCTTTACCGTCTTTGCAATAAGCAACATTGGATGCGTTTATGGCAGCCTCTTTAGAAACAATTCCGCCGGGATTGGTTTGTGAAGGCTTTGTGTGGCGCTTAACCATATTAATTCCTTCAACAATTACCTTATTTTCCTTAGGCATTGATTTCTTAACAACGCCGGTCTTACCTTTGTCATCACCAGACAAAATGATTACGGTGTCGTTCTTCTTTATTTTCATTTTAGGCATACTACAATACCTCCGGTGCTAATGAAATGATTTTCATAAATTTCTTTGCGCGCAATTCTCTTGTAACAGGGCCGAAAATACGTGTGCCGATAGGCTCTCCGTCCTTGTTAATCAAAACTGCGGCATTACTGTCAAAACGGATAACACTTCCGTCTTTGCGGCGAATGTCGCTGGCTGTTCTAACGATTACAGCTTTATAAACATCACCTTTTTTAACGTGTCCTTTCGGCAATGCATCTTGTATAGCAACAACAATTACATCACCTACCGAGGCAGTCATTCTCTTGGAACCACCAAGAACCTTTAT